>NZ_JBGCTX010000063.1:0-13421 GCF_041102755.1 Francisella sp. 19X1-34 | reverse complement strand
AAAATTGATTGATTCTAATTCTTTGACTTAGATTTGACAACATATTTATAACTTTAGGGGGTTAAGAAACAAAGCCTTACTCATAACAACTCCCTGTCATTTTCTATAAATCTTTACGACACTAAATTGTAATTTTACCAGTAGCATATTGATGAATAAGTGCTTTAATAACGGATTGATATTTAAGACCTTTTTCAGAGGCTCTAGCTTTCACACTCTCTAGATCTGAGTTTGTAATCTTTAAACTAATCTGCCTCTGTTTAGCACTTTCTCTAATTTCATTTTTGAAGTTTAAAAGATCATCAGCTGATATTGATTTAAAATCGTCTTTATTTAGCTCAAATTCTTTTTCTAATTTTTCAATCTCTTTAAGAGTTAGATCATTTTTCATTTTTCTCTCCAAAGCTTGGTTGCTTTTCTACTTTTATAGGCAGTTATAAAATATATAACTTTAGGGTCTTCTTGTAATACTATACTAGGAACTTCCCATACATAATCATCTATAACAACAAGCATAATAATCTGATGTCTATACTCACTTCTAGTTTGCCTCTTTATATCTATTAGACAATCATTTTCGATTGATTCTTGTATAGCATCGAATGAAATACCTCTTTCTTTTATAAGTTTAAGGTTTTTCTCTAAATTCCACCTAAAAATCATTATATATGTTATTGTATATTTAATATATGTATTATATATATTTATTACAAAAACATCAATAGTTCGTAGAATATCACTTCTGCGTATATTAAGTTTAAAATAAGTTGTTCGTAATATTGGTTTTAAATAAATATTATAATTAATTCCCTATCTTAACTATATAAAAAGACATACACATGCATAAAAAGTATATAATTTATAATAACTTTAGCATCTGTTATAAATATAAAAAACATTACATATTGGATAAAAATGAACAAAGATAAATTTAATAAAAAGGAAGTATGTACTAATAATGTCGAGATTGTTGATAAATTAACTCATAACGGAATGTTCGCCTTAGAAGAGTACATGGAATACAATCAAGAAACTATCAATCATATTGTTAAAAAAGCCTGTGTGGCTGCCTTAGATAAACATTTTGAATTAGCCTTAAAAGCTTTTCAAGAAACAGGAAGAGGTGTGGTTGAGGATAAGTCCATAAAGAACCTATTTGCGTGTGAACATGTTACACATAGTATGAAACATTTAAAAACGGTAGGAGTGATTAGAGAAGATCAACTAAATGGCATAACTGAAATAGCAGAACCAGTGGGAGTAATATGTGCAATGACACCTACCACAAACCCTACTTCTACGACGATATTTAAATCATTAATAGCTTTAAAGACAAGAAATCCAATTATCTTTTCTTTTCATCCATCATCTCTAAATTGTTCAATCAATGCCGCTAAAATTATTAGAGATGCTGCAATAGCTGCAGGAGCTCCAAAAAACTGTATTCAATGGGTTGAAAAGCCCTCTATGGAAATAACTTCATTATTGATGAATCACCCTTCTGTTTCATCAATCTTAGCAACAGGTGGTAATTCAATGGTTAAAGCAGCATATTCATGTGGTAAACCTGCTTTAGGAGTTGGTGCTGGCAATGTGCCAGCATATATAGAAAAAACAGCTAATGTAAAAAGATCCGTTAATGATATATTCTTATCTAAGTCTTTTGATAATGGCATGATCTGTGCCTCTGAGCAAGCAGTAATTGTAGATGATGAAATATATGATTTAGTTATAGATGAGTTTAAAAAACTTAAAGTTTATTTTGCTAACGATGATGAAAAAGCAAAATTAGAAAAATTTATGTTTGGAGTAAAAGCAACAAGCAAAAATTGCTCTTTAGCTAAATTAAATCCAGACATAGTTGGTAGAGCAGCTTCATGGATTGCTGAACAAGCAGGATTTACAATCCCTAAAGATACTTTAATAATATTGGTTAGATGTAGCAAAGTAGGAGAGAATGAACCACTTACAAGAGAGAAACTATCTCCTATTTTAGCAATATTAAAGGCAAAAAATACTAAAGATGGGATAAACTTAGCTGATCAGATGGTTAAGTTTGACGGATTAGGACATTCCGCTGTCATACACTCATCAAATGAGGATATTGTAAAAGAATTTGGAAATCAGATAAAGGCTGTTCGTATAATATGGAATGCTCCGTCTTCACAAGGAGGAATAGGTGATTTATATAATGCTTTTATTCCTTCTCTAACACTAGGATGTGGATCATATGGCCATAATTCTGTTTCAAATAATGTAAGTGCTATTGATTTATTAAATATAAAACGTATTGGTAGGAGAAATAATAATATGCAATGGTTCAAAATTCCTCCAAAGATATTTTTTGAAGCAAACTCTATTAAGTATTTAAAAGATATGAAAGAAATTAGAAAGGTTATGATAATAACCGATAGAAGTATGTGGAAGTTGGGAGTAGTACAGAAAATCACAGATATTTTAATTTCAAGACAAGATCATGTTGATATAGAACTATTTACTGAAATTGAGCCTGACCCGAGTATACAAACTGTTTATAAAGGGGTTGAATTAATGAGAGTTTTTCAACCTGATACTTTGATTGCTCTTGGTGGAGGATCTCCTATAGATGCTGCAAAAGTCATGTGGTTAATGTATGAAAATGAGAATATCAATTTTGACGATCTAAAACAGAAGTTTTTAGACATAAGGAAAAGAGCATTTAAATATCCTTCGCTTGGCAGGAAAGCACACTTAATTGCAATTCCAACAACATCAGGAACAGGAGCTGAAATAACTCCTTTCGCTGTTATTTCTGACCCTAAGAATAATCAAAAATACCCATTAGCAGACTATTCTCTTACACCTACAATAGCTATTATTGATCCTATATTAGCAATGACTATGCCATCTACATTAGCAGCAGATACTGGAATGGATGTTCTTACTCATGCAATAGAAGCATATGTATCAGTATTTGCTAACGATTTCACAGATGGTCTTGCTCTTAAAGCAATTCAGCTAGTCTTTAGATATCTTGAAAGATCAGTAAAGAATGGTGCTGATGATCCTATAGCTAAAGAAAAACTACATAATGCGGGGAGTATAGCCGGTATGGCATTTGCAAACTCTTTCCTTGGAATATGTCACTCTATGTCACATAAGATTGGTGGGAGATTTCATACATCACATGGTAGAACTAATGCTATTTTGCTACCTCATGTAATTAAATATAATGGTACAGTACCAACGAAGCTGTCAATATGGCCTAAATATGAGTCATATATTGCTAATGAACGATATCAAGAAATTGCTGGTTTTTTAGGCTTAAAATCAGAGACTCCAGAGCAAGGTGTAGAATCGCTTATAAATGCAGTAATCGCCCTAGCAGAATCTGTAGGTATTCAAATGAATTTAAAGAGCCTTGGCATTAATGAAACAGAATTCATAAAGGCTCTTCCAGACTTATCTATGGATGCTTATGAGGATCAATGCTCTCCAGCAAATCCTAGAATGCCTATGATCAAAGATTTAGAAAATATTATGCTCAAGGCATATTATAATAACTAAGCTAAGAAGATATTACTCAATAACTTAACAAAAACCATACAGTTCGCAGAAGTACACTTCTACGCACTATAATTTATTAAATACTATGATTTTGTATATTTAAAAGATATCTAACCTACACCCCTAATGTGCGTAGAACTGAAATATTTAAACATTATTACAAGCTACCAACTCAATTTACACTTTACACTAATTTATATTTTGTTATATAGTTAAACTTGTAACCACATAAATTAAAGAGGATGTTGGCATGAATAAGAACGAACTAGTACATGAAATTGCTAAACAAGCTGATGTTACTGTAACTGATGCTAAAAAATGTTTAAAAGCTTTTACTAATACTGTGGCACATGCTCTAAAAAAGAAAAATACTGTAACCTTGGTTGGTTTTGGTACTTTTGAAGCTAAAAAAAGAGCTGCTAGAGATGGCAGAAATCCAAAAACTGGTGAAACAATCAAAATCAAAGCTACTACTGTTCCTCACTTTAAAGCTGGTAAAAATCTAAAGGAAACTGTTAATGGCTAAAGGTACAGTTAATAAAGTTATACTTCTTGGTAGACTTGGTAATAATCCAGAAGTAAGACAAACTCAAAGTGGTACTACTGTTGCTACTATTAGTTTAGCTACTAATGAAGTATTTAAAGAAGAAACTCAAACTGAATGGCATAGAGTAGTTATCTTTGGTAAGGGTGCTGAAGTTATTCAACAATATTGTAAAAAAGGTGATGCTTTATATGTTGAAGGTAGAATCAGAACTAATAAATGGCAAGATAACTCTGGAGAGAATAGATATTCTACAGAAATAATTGCTAGTAACTTCCAATTATTAGGTAGTTCTAATCATGATAGTCGCCCTACTCCCGATTATGATAATTATCCTGAGGCTCAACAAAACAGTAAGTCTCTTAATGAAAAGATGGATGATGATTATGCTAAGGCTAAAGGTAAAACTGCTAATGATAATGTCCCTTCATTTGAAGAGATCAATAGTTCTGACCCTGACCCTGATCTTGATAATCTCCCTTTTTAAATCCTTTATTTAAATAATGATCCAACTAGAAACACTAAATGGCACATTAGAAAGAATTACTTTTCAAAGTGAAGAAACTGGATTTGGTATATTCAAAGTAAACTGTAAAGGCATTAGAGATCTAGTAACTATAACTGGCGTTTGTGCTGTTATTCATGTTGGAGAATATATAGAAGCTACTGGTTTTTGGTTTAATGATAAAAGATATGGTAGACAGTTTAAAGCTAATAATATTCAAGTAGTCCAACCCACTAGCTTAGAAGGTATTACCAAATACCTAGGTTCTGGATTAATTAAAGGTATTGGTCCAGCTTTTGCTAAGGTTTTAGTTAAAGGATTTGGAGATACTATATTTGATGTCATTGAACAAACTCCTAATAAACTATTAGAACTAGATGGTATAGGTCCTAAACGTGTAGCCACTATTATTAATGCATGGGATGAACAAAAGTCAGTTAGAAATATAATGGTATATTTACAGTCCCATGGTGTTGGTACAGCTAGAGCTACTAGAATATATAAAAAATATGGTGATGATGCTATAGCTAAAATTAAAGATAATCCTTATTGTCTAGCTAAGGATATCCATGGCATTGGTTTTAAAACTGCTGATCAGTTAGCTTTAAGGATTGGTATACCTCATGATTCTATTATTAGAGCTCAAGCTGGTGTATTGCATGTTATTCAAGAAATTAATTCTGATGGGCATTGTGCTATTGAGAAAGATAAACTTATAAAAGCTTCTGAAGAAATGCTTGATATCCATAGTGATATCATAGAGGAAGCTATAGAGTTAGAAAAGCAATTGGATAATTTAATACCTGAGATTATTAATGATAAGGATTGCTTATATATTAATTGGCTATACTATGCTGAAGTTGGTGTAGCATCTAATATTAAAAGACTTTTAAATAATGAAAGGCGTTGGAATATTGATAATATTGATGCTGCTTTAGAATGGGTTCAAAAACAAACTGGTCTTAACCTATCAAGCTCTCAAGAACAATCTGTAAGAATGGCTATAGAGAATAAAGTAGTATGTATTACAGGTGGGCCAGGTGTTGGTAAAACTACTGTAGTAAATAGTATTATCAAAATCATTAAGACTAAAGCTAGAGTCCTTTTATGTGCCCCTACTGGTAGAGCTGCTAAAAGATTATCTGAATCAACAGGTTTAGAAGCTAAAACATTGCATAGACTCTTAGAGTTTGACCCTACCACTGGCAAATTCAAACATGATACAGATAATCAACTTAAAACTGATTTAGTAGTTGTAGATGAATCATCTATGATTGATGTTATTTTAATGAATAGCTTATTAAGAGCTATACCTGATCATGCTAGTATATTAATAGTTGGAGATATAGATCAGTTACCTTCTGTTGGTGCTGGTAAAGTATTAGCTGATATTATTGATTCTCATATAGTACCAGTAGCTAGACTTACTGAAATATTCAGACAAGCTAAAACTTCTCAAATAATAGTTAATGCTCATAAAATAAATGAAGGTAAAGCTCCATTCAAAACCCCATCAAACATAAAGACTGATTTCTATACTATTCACTTAGCGCCCGATGTTATCCACGATGCTTTAATCAATATAGTTAGTAAAAAAATACCTCAAGCTTTTGGCTTTGCTCATAATGATATTCAAGTATTAACCCCTATGCATAGGGGTGGATTAGGTGCTAAGTCTTTAAATATTGAATTACAGAAAGAGTTAAATCCTAATCCAGCTGCTAGTATAACTAAGTTTGGATTAACTATTGGTGTTGGTGATAAGGTAATACAACTAGTTAATAATTATGATAAAGAAGTATTCAATGGCGATCTTGGTATAATTAAATCTATTGATCATGAAAATACTACGGTTATAATAGACTTCGAAGATAAAGATATTGAGTATGATATTACAGAGCTTGATGAAATTGACTTAGCTTATGCTACTTCGATACATAAATCACAAGGTTCTGAATATCCTGTAGTAGTTATACCAATAGCTATGCAACATTATATGCTACTACAAAGAAATCTTATTTATACTGGAGTTACTAGAGGTAAGAAGTTAGTTATACTTATTGGAGAAGCAAAAGCTATCTCAATGGCTGTTAGAAATGTTAAACAAAATGATCGTCTTACCTATTTAAAACAAAGATTAATCACCTAACACTTGGAAATATATGTTTATTATTACTACAGAAAATGGTTATACAAAAATAGTTGCTAAAGGTAAACTACTACACGCTGACTATATTAATAGCTTAATCCCTAGTATTGAGAAATTAGCTAAAGATGATAAGTTTAAGATAATGGTTGTTATGAATGATATGAAAGGTATTGAACTTAAAGCTGTTATAGATGATTTAAAGACCTATATCAAAAACAGAAATAAGTTTGATAGAGTAGCAATCGTTACTAATAAAAAATGGGTTCAAGTTTGTTTAGGATTTTTTAGGCATATTATGAGTGGTGAATTTAATACATTCTTTAATGAAAATAGTGCTGAAAAATGGTTAAATAAATAAAAATTATAATTTATGTTCCCGTAGCTCAGTAGGATAGAGCAATCACCTCCTAAGTGATAGGTCGGATGTTCGAATCATCTCGGGAACGCCATAGAACAAAAAAAGAATTATATAAAATGGATATTACAACAGATTTACTTAGTTCAACATTTACTAGTAAAATAATAGCTGACTCTAAAACTTTATTAAATCAAACTCCAAAAATTAAAATCACATATAATGGATATTACAGCATAATAGGTAATATCGATGAATTTCGTACTGAAATTAAAAATAATGATCCATATTCATATTTTAGTCGGATAGATAATAGTAAGTTTAATACTAATTGCTCATGTAATAAAAATAATTGTGTACATGCAGCAGCTTTAGCTCTTTATTATTTAAATAATAAAGAACAATATGAAACCAATAGTAGTGTGTCATCTTGGTTAAGTACTTTAAGTAACAATTCTCCTATGACAGAAAAAAAAGAAGTTAAAAAATCTCCTCCATTTGAGCTTTTATACATTCTCTCAATTAGTAATGATCGACTTTATTTAAACTTAAATCTTGCAAGAAGACTTAAATCTGGAAAGTTTGGGTCTGATAAGAAGTTTATAGTAGATAATAAAACTCATCAAAAAGCTTTGACGGCAGTAGATCATAAGGTTATTTTCAATAAAACATGGCAGTTATCAGAACAAGAAAAAATATTTATATTTAAAACTCCTGAATCAGAAGAATTACTTAAACAAATTATTAATACAGGACGATGCTTCTATCTCAATAAGGATAATCCCCCTATAGAGTTATCTGATCCTATCCAAACTAAAACTAAATGGGCTTTTAATGATGATGGAACTCAATATTTAACAGCAGACTGTGACCTAAATATTTCAGCATTTAAAATATCTTCATTGTGGTATTTATCCGACAATGAAATTGGATTAATACAAACAGATATTGAAGAAAATATTCTTAGAAAGCTTTTATTAGCACCACCAATTCCTTTAAGTCAAATTAATGAAGTTAGTAAGGCTATTAAAAGTATAGATAATAATTTACCACTACCAGTATTAAATAATGCTATTGATACTCAAAAGATCGAACCTATTCCATGTCTTCACTTATCAGAATGTCTAGCTGCAATAGAATATAAAAGAAAAAACAGTAAATATTCATACTACTATGGCTATCCTGAAGAAACCGAAATTACCGTAGCTAAACTGTATTTTAAGTATGGTAAAAATATTATTCCAAGTGATTATACTGAAAATAATATTTTCTCTATTACCCAACTTAAAAAAATATACAGAGATTTTGAAACAGAAGTTAAATATACCAATGTATTAACTAGAAACTTAAAGCTTAAAAAAATTGAGCAGATAAAAGAAATAGTTGATTATGACTTTGATGATGAAGATATTTATTATATTGGCTCAGAAGTGGAATCACTCGTTTTCATTGAAGATGAAATACCTAAATTAAAAGCAAAAGGTTGGATTATTAAAGCCGATGATGATTATGAATTAGAAACTTTTGAGGAAGAAGAGCTTGAATGGTACTCAGAGCTTGGAGAATCTGAATATGATTGGTTTAGTTTAAACCTAGGGGTAATGATTGATGATCAAAAAGTTAATCTTTTGCCTTTAATAGTTGAATACCTTAAAAACAACGATCTTGAAGATATAAAGAATTTAGATGATAATCATAAAATATCAATTTCTCTTAGCGAAGGTCGTAATTTATTAATCTCTGCTTCTAGAATTAAAAGTATTCTAGCTATATTAACTGAGCTATATGATGATAAGCCTTTAAATAAAGATGATTTATTAATATTACCTAACTTATCAGCTTCTCAATTAGATAATTTAGAGAAAGCTATCCAAGTTGATAATTTTTCTTGGTTAGGGAGTAAAAAAATAAGAGAGCTTGGCAATAAAATCAAATCATTCAAAGGTGTTAAAAAAGCTAAGCTACCAAAAGAATTTAATGCTAAGCTTAGACCATATCAACAACAAGGTGTTAACTGGCTACGTTTTCTAAATGAATATGAATTAGGTGGTATATTAGCTGATGATATGGGTTTAGGTAAAACTATACAAACATTAGCTAATTTAATAATTGAAAAAAATAACAAGCCAGAACATCCTAGTATTATTATTGCTCCTACTAGCTTGGTTGCTAACTGGGCTATGGAAGCTGAAAAGTTTGCTCCTAGTTTAAAAGTATTAGTATTACATGGAGATAAACGCCAAGAACATTTCGATAAGCTAAATGATTATGATGTTGTTATAACCTCATATCCATTAGTGATAAGAGACCAAGAAATTCTTAAAGAATATAAATTTAATTATATAATTCTTGATGAAGCTCAAATTATAAAAAATCATAAAGCTAAAGTAACTAGATTAATCTATGATTTAAAATCAAAGCATAGATTATGTCTAACTGGTACACCTCTAGAAAATCATCTAGGTGAATTATGGTCACAGTTTAGATTCTTAGCCCCTGGACTATTAGGTACTACTGATAAATTCAAAAGATTATTCCAAACTCCTATAGAAAAACATAATGATATTAGTAGACGTAATGCTTTAGCCAATAGAATAAAACCATTCTTATTAAGAAGAACTAAATCTCAAGTTGCTATTGATTTGCCTCCTAAAACAGAAATAATCAAAACAACTTCTTTAGAGGGACCTCAAAGAGATGTTTATGAAAGTATTAGACTTGCAATGGATAAGAAAGTTAGGGAGGCTATTTCTAAACAAGGTTTACAAAAAAGTCATATTATTGTTTTAGATGCCCTTTTAAAACTTAGACAAACTTGTTGTGATCCAAGACTATTAAAAATTAAATCAGCTGCGAAAGCACATGGACATTCTGCTAAGCTTAATCTGCTGATGGAGCTAATTCCAAGCATGATTGAAGAAGGTAGAAAAATATTACTATTTTCTCAATTTACATCAATGATTTCCCTTATTGAACAAGAACTTAATAGTAAATCAATTGAATATGTTAAGTTAGTAGGAAGTACTAAAGATAGAGCCACTCCTATTAAGAAATTCCAAGAAGGAAACATTCCTGTATTTTTAATTAGTCTTAAATCTGGTGGAGTTGGATTAAATCTTACAGCTGCTGATACGATTATTCATTATGATCCTTGGTGGAACCCAGCTGTTGAAAATCAAGCTACGGATAGGGCTCACCGTATTGGACAAGATAAGCCTGTATTTGTATATAAGTTAGTAACTGAAGGTACAGTTGAGGAAACTATCTTAGAGATGCAACAAAAGAAAAAGAGTCTTGTTGAAGGTTTATTATCTGAAAATCAAAATACTAAAAAACCTCTTAAAGCTAATGATCTAAATGTATTATTTAAGCCTTTAGATTAATCTTTAAATCTATTTTGTAGCTTAATCCATTTACTTGCTTTGCCCCTACCTTCATTTTGAATAACTTCTTGTTTCTTCAGTTGTGACAATTGAGTGCGAACCTGACCATCAGATAATGTAGTAAAATGACTTTTAATATCAGTAAATATGAATTCATTAGGCATTTCTTCTAATATCACTTTTTTAACTCTTAGCCATAATGGATCTGCTTTTGTATTTCTTGTTTTAGCAGCTACAGTAGCAATAAGATTATTAGTCTCTCCTATTTGTTTCTTAAGCACTCCTTCAAAAAATCTTAATGACCAATGATTAGCCTCTTTACGGTTGCCTGCATAAATAATTGGTAAATTAGGGTGTACAACAGTTATTTCAGCTAATGCTCTTGCCATATTAGCAACAGATGAATATTTACCTATTTTTTCAGATGATAAAAAATCTCCATACTGAGCCTCAATGACGACAGCTGAATGATTATACGTTGATAGCTCATTTAGTTGTTGATGAAGTACTTGTATTCTACTAATATCAGATACCATATTATCAAAAGTTTTTCTCTCAACTACAGCAGACATATCATTATCAATTAATAATGCATAATCACCTACACTCAGATTCTTTCTTTGAATATTATGTTCGCCAAATTTCCAAGGATATCTTTCATTACTATCGATTATTACTTCAAGCTCCTTGGATTTAGGCTGTAAACTTAAATTACCCCGTGTTCTATGTTGATTAATTCCTTGCTGAGTTCTAAAAAATATCTGCTCGTAATCACCATCTTTTGTTTTATATTTTTTACGTATAAATAAAAACTCACAACGCTTTCGCTGCCCACGATCTAAAAGAATAGTTAATCTTTTGCCTAGCTTCTTAACAAAAACTACTGGTACTTCCTCAACTACTTCTTCTAAAGAAATGTCTGAATCTTCCGCTCTAATACAAAAGATGTTACCACTAGCTCCAGGCCATTTATCTTGAGTTAATAGGGACAAGGATGTTTTATTATTCTCTGATACTGTTATATGATAAGGAAACTTCTTACTATCTGTTTTTGTAACCTTCCATAAAGATATAGGATTCTCATCTTGTTTAGATCTAAAAAATATTTGCTCATATTCTCCAGGTTTATTTTTATAAGATTTTTTTACAAATCTAAATTCACATTTTTTATTAACTTTGCGATCTAAAGTTACAGATACTTTAGTCTTATCTTCTAGCCATCTAATACTAGATATTTCAGCTTCTTCAACGGTTTTAATGATATTTATATCACCTTTTGTTTCAGCTTTAACACAAAATACTGATTGATCTTGTTCTGGCCATTTACTATTTGAATAAATAGTTAAATCCAACTTATCTCTATATTTAAGCTGTATACTATACGGATATTTTTTACTATCTGTTTGCTCTATTTTCCACATATTATGCAATAATTATAATACATAATTCATTATCTCGAGAGTCTAGAGTATTTTGATAATAAATACTAGAGAATTTCTAATATTAATATCTCTATAAATTTTTCTTAAATATTTAATGGTATACAAAAGTATACTTTTTAGTACTCTACTGTAGACTAGTAATAAAATGTAGTATATAATATAAGTATTCAAAAGCCTTAGATATTTTATTACATAATATGCCATTAATTTCTAAAATATTCTCAATGTTGGTTTATATGCATTGGGACGAACATAATCCTCCACATTTCCATGTTAGATATCAGGGAATTGAAGCAACTATTGAGATTAAAAGCTTAGTTATTAAAGGAAATCTTCCTGCTAAGCATAAAAAGCTTATCAGACAATATGCTTTAGAAAACAAAGATAAATTGTTGGATAATTGGGATTTATTACAACAAGGTAAACAACCGAATAAAATATAGGTGATAGTATGATACTTAATATTACAGAAGCAGAGTACATAAAAGATTATAAAATATGGCTTAAATTTAATAATGGTGTTTTTGGAGTAGCTGACTTTAAACCAATATTAAAACAAGATGTTTTCAAAGAATTAATTGATGACGAAAAATTTATTAAACATGCTGTAGATCATGGGACAATTACATGGGATTCAGATAATGAGTTTGGTGAAATAGATATAGCACCAGAATATGTATTGGAAAAGCTAATGATTTTAAAAAATACAGAAAATCATGAACATTATGATTTTGGGTAGAGATGGATATAGTAGGTTACGCTAGAGTTAGCACTAAAGATCAATCTTTGGATATACAACTAAACAAACTAAAGTCTTATGGGTGTACTAAGATATTCCAAGAGAAAATATCTGGAGTAGATCAAAATAGACCAGAGTTAATCAAATGCAAGGAGTATCTAAGAACAGGAGATACTTTAGTAATAACAAAGATAGATCGACTAGCAAGAAGCACTATAGACTTAGGTAACATCGTCAATAGGCTGGAAAAAGAAAATATAAACTTTGTTGTATTAGATCAGAACATAGACACTTCTACACCAACTGGAAAATTAACATTTCACATAATTTCTTCTGTAGCAGAATTTGAGAATGAAATAAGAAAAGAAAGGCAACGAGAAGGTATACAAAGAGCCTTATCAAAAAATAAACCTTATGGTAGACCAAGAACCATAACTAAAAATATTGTATTAAATATAAAAAATCATATTAATAACGGACTAACAACAAAAGAGATTTTAGATAAATCAAAGATAAGTAGAAATACATTCTTTCTTATCAAAAAAGGCAACTATGATTATCTTTTAGAAGATTCTCAAAACTAATGATAATTTATCTGAGACTATTACTATATCTTTAACTGTAAAAGTCCAAATCTGAATGACAGTTACCTGTTTTAAGCACCTATTTTACCTTCATTAGAGGCTTTGTTTCTTAACCCCCTAAAGTTATAAATATGTTGTCAAATCTAAGTCAAAGAATTAGAATCAATCAATTTT
>NZ_JBGCTX010000062.1:0-13859 GCF_041102755.1 Francisella sp. 19X1-34 | reverse complement strand
CTATAGTCATTTTTTAGACAAGAAATGTAGATTTTCAAAATTTACTCCAATTATTGCTTAGATTGCAACACTCCCTTTAAATACTTAAATTAACTGTAGTCTTAGGCGTTAAATAATCAAATTTATTTTTCTTTGCAAAAAAAATCTATGTAGTAAAATGACTTTAACATCGTCTTATTTTAAGAATGTGATTTTTAAAATTGATTAGTTAAAGAATAAAAATAAGTGGTGGGTTGTACAGGATTCGAACCTGTGACCAATTGGTTAAAAGCCAACTGCTCTACCGACTGAGCTAACAACCCGAGGAATGTTGATTATTATACTTATCCTATTTGCTGTGTCAACACTTTTCGCTGTTTTTTTCGATTTAATTCTAAAATTTCAATAGGGTGCTTAATTGTATGTCCTTCAATACGCTTAACCTGACATCTACAAGAGAATCCTGTCGCTATAGAGTTTCTAATTCCAGCTTGTTTTATTTTGTCTTTCCAACTTAAACTATAGATCTGTTTTGAGTCATCTATATGCTTAGTTTCATGACCAAAACTACCAGACATACCGCAACATCCAACGTTAGCTATTTTTGTATTTATACCAAAGTATTCAAGGATTTTTTGCCAATCACTAGTTGCTGTTGTAGAAAGTGATTTTTCTGTACAGTGATTAAATAGGTTAAATTCATTATCTATCATACTATTCATTTTTGGTAGATATTCTAGTTTTTTGACTAACCACTCTTGGAGCATTTTTACTTTAAACCTTACTTGATCTCCACAAATTTTACGATATTCATCGCGATATACTAAAGTCATAGCTGGATCAATGCCTATCATATCAACTTTAGTTCTAGCTATTTCATTATAAAGTTTAGTTGCTTTTAGAGCCTGTTTTTTAAAGTATTTTAGGAAACCTTTAACATGAGAGGGTTTACCATTTATTTTAAATGGAGCAAAATAAACTTTAAATCCTATAGCTGTTAAAAAATCATATAAAGTTAGTACTATATGAGTATCATATAAGGATGTGAAAATATCTTGTATAATGCAGACAGTTTTCTTTCTTTGCTCTATTGTTAGGTTTTCTAGTTCTTTGATGTTAAATTCAGGAGCTTTTCTTTGTTTTAGTTCAGCTCTTAGATTTAGAGAACTTATTAGGGGGGCATCGGCGAATCCGATAGTGTTTGCTAAGCCTGCTCTAACAAATTGAGTATTAAAAATATCATTAAAGATCTTCGGCATATATAAGTTTATTTTTAAGATAGATTCACTATGTTTGACAAAGTAATCTAAAGAAGGACGTTTGTATCTAGAGTGATAATTTGCTAGAAATTGTGATTTCATAGTAGGAATATCGACTTTTATAGGGCAACCTGTAATACAAGCTTTACAGCCTAAGCATTTGTCTAGAGAGTCATAAACTTGATGTGAGAAATCATGAATAGTATTCTCAGCTCTTTCATAGCCAAAACTATCTTCTTTATCAATAGTAGAGTAACCTTTTGCTGCTAATTGATTTAGCCATTCACGTAAAATAGCAGATCTTCCTTTTGGTGAGTATAACCAATTTCTACTTGCTTTAGCAGATGGGCAGATAACAGTATCTAAATTATAACTTAAACATTGAGAATTACCGTTACAATTATAAGCACCAGAGAATTGTTGGCGCATTTGTTTTGGTACTTGCTGATCTAAGTATCCTCTAAAAGGACCGTCAACTTTTACTAACTGATCTTTACTACCGTTTGGTACAGTTATTTTACCTGGGTTTAGTTGATTATGAGGATCAAAGGCTTTTTTAATATGGCCTAAAGATTCATAAAGCTCCTCACCAAAATAGTCTTTCAAATACTCGCTTCTATGACCATGGCCATGCTCAGCACATAAAATACCACCATACTTTCTGACAAGTTCACTAACTTTCTTTGTAATTTCAGCAACTTTTTTATAATCTTCTGGAGAGCTCATGTCTAAAGCGGGGCGTACATGAAGACAACCAACATCAACATGACCAAACATACCATATTTGACATTATAAGAGTCTAGGAGTTTTGTTAGTTCAACTATATAATCTGCTAGTCTTTCAGGGGCAACTGCGGTATCTTCGATAAATGGTATTGGTTTACGATCACCTTTCATAGCTCCAAGTAGCCCGACTCCTTTTTTGCGAAGCTCCCATAAACTATCCATCTCAGTAGGACTTTCTGTTAGGTGAAATATTGCTTGTTTGTCTAGTAGAGCTCTTTCTAATTTTGCAGTTTTAGTATCTAGCTCATGTTGAGAGTCAGCAATAAACTCAACAAGGTTGACAGCAGCAAGGTTTATCGAAGAGTCTTTTTCAATTAGATGTTTTATTTTATGATAAACTTCATCTCCTTTTGCTATTTCAACAATATTATTATCTACAGTTTCTATAGCAGAAGGGTTTGATGGTAGTAAGTCTCTAGCAGCCTTTAAAGCCTTGTTGAAGCTATCATAAGAAATGCTAAAGAGTGCTTTATATTTTGGCTTTTTTGTAAGCTTAAGAGTCATTTCTTTAACAAAAGCAAGAGTTCCTTCTGATCCAGAAACTAAATAACTAAGATTAATAGTATTATCTTTTTTATTATATGTTTTAGTTAAATTATAGCCTGTTAGAAATTTACTTAATTTAGGAAGCTTTTCTTCAATTAAGGAATATTTATCTATGATTTGCTCAACCACAGTTGAATAGATGTTTTTCTCAACCTCATTTAGGTTATTTTCCTCTAGATCAGTTAATTTTATCTTTTTTGTCGTAAGTTTTTGTCCATTAACTAGCGTACATCCTAGCTCTAAAACATGTTGGCTAGTGCGACCATATATTCTTGAACCTTTACCACAAGCATCTGTATTTACCATTCCACCTAAGGTAGCTCTATTACTTGGTGATAAATTAGGGGCAAAAAAATATTCAGTATCTGCTAGAGCATCATTTAGTTGATCTAGGACAACACCTGGCTCTACTCTGACAAATTCTTTTTCAATATTTATTTCTAAAATATTATTCATATAACGGCTTGAATCAACTATGACTCCTGAGCATAATGAATGCCCTGATGTGCCTGTACCTCCACCTCGAGGTGAGAATTTTATCTCTTGATATTCTTTTTTGCTGGCTAGAGCAAAGATCCTATTAACATCGCTTTTATTTTTTGGGAAAACCACTAACTCTGGAACAATAAAGTATATACTGTTGTCCATTGAGGTTGATATTCTTGACGCATAATCAGAATGAATATCTCCCTCAAATTTCATTCTCCTTAACTCTTCAGAAAATGTATCTATTAAAACATTTAGAGTATTTGTTTGATCAAGAGTTGGTAACTTATCTTTTTTTATAGATTCTTTCATAAAAGCCGACATAAATTATAATAGGAGACTACTAATGATTATATAAGAAAATTCTAAGTACATAAATAATAAAGTTTCAAAGCAAAAGTTGAAAAAGTTACTAAATTGAATTTACGGCATTTGTTAGTTATCATAAAACGATAATAAATTGTTAAAAAAAATGAATAAGGTGTAAAAACTTTTATTATGATTGAACAAATTGTTCGTACGTTAAAGAATTCTTTTGGTAATATAATCGAGTGGTATGATTTTTCTCTATATGGCTATTTTGCAACTATAATTGCAGCTCAATTTTTTCCTAAAACCAATGCTTGGGTCGCTTTAATTGCAACTTTTGGAGCATTTGCTGCAGGTTTTATCGCAAGGCCAATTGGCTCAGTAATATTTGGTAGGGTTGGAGATAAACTAGGTCGTCATTATGCTATGAATATAGCAATTGTATTTATGGCAATACCAACAGTTATTATGGCTTTTCTACCGGGTTATAACAGTATTGGTATTTGGGCTCCAATATTATTAGTTTTAGTCAGAGTGTTACAAGGCTTGTCTGCTGGAGGTCAATTTGGAAACCTAATGACTTTGACAGCAGAAGAGCAGGCATTTACTGGATTTAATTTAGCCGTGGCATATTCAGCATCGGTTGTTGGGTTTCTTCTAGCATCTGGGCTTAGCTATGTAGCAATTCATTTCTTGCCAGAATCATGGCAGTATTATGCTTGGCGTATACCTTTTGCATTAGGGTTCTTTTTACTCTTAATTCACTTCTTTATTAAGGAAGATGAAAAGGTAGACAATACTGAAAACAACTTTAAAGTTGAACCTATTCGCGATTTGCTTAAGCATTATCCATGGCGTTTGACATTAATTATCTGCTTATCAACAACTGCAATGGTACTTTACTATCTAGATATAACATATATGGTGACATATATGGAAACAGAGCTTCATCTTGATCTTTCTACTGCGCTAGCTATAAATACTGTCAGTATAGCAATCATGTGTATTGTTATGCCTTTAGCAGGATATTTATCAGATATTTTAGGGCGTAAGAAAACACATATTGCTGGGTATGTGATATTGTTGGTATTGTGTGTGCCTATGGTTATGTTTATGCAGTTCAAAAACATAGCATTAATAACTTGTATGGTTATAGCGATGGCTGCATTGACATCTATAATACAGGCGGTATCAACACCATATTATACTGAAATCTTCCCGCCAAGAGTTCGAGCTACAGGTTGTTCAATTGGTTTTGGTTTTGGAGCATCTTTATCAGGTTTTGCTCCAATGATAGCAACTATTGTTATGGGATGGCTATCTCCAACTGTAGGTTTATGCTTACTTTTGTTAGTCGTTGCAGTCATAGGATTAGTTATAGCTATTATAATTCCTAATCAGCAAGTTGAAGTAAGAAGATTAAACAGTATTGAAGAGGTTTTAGCAAGCTAACCTGTTATCTATCAATTTTAAACTTAAGTAGAGCGTGCTACTTTAGTTTTCTATCTAATATTAATATTATAAAGAAAATAGTTAAAACTTTCGTATCAACGCAGACAAATTTTAAATATAAAGTTATAATTAGCTCTGAATTGAAAAAATGATTTCAGAAGTTAAAACTTTTTGAGGATAATTATGAAACAAACTACTCTATTAGTAATTCTTGATGGTTGGGGCTATAGCGAGAGTGATTACTTTAATGCTATTAAAAATGCAAATACTCCAACTTGGGACAATATCTGGCAAGAATTTCCAAAAACTCTTATTAATGCATCTAGTTTATCAGTAGGTCTTCCTAGAGGTCAGATGGGTAATTCTGAGGTAGGACATGTAAACATAGGTTCTGGTAGAGTCGTTTATCAAGAGCTTACAAAAATTGATAAAGCTATCGAAGAGAAAACTTTTGGTGAGAATAAAGCTATTTGTGATGCTATAGAAAATGTTAAGCAAAATGATTCAAGTTTACACTTGATGGGGTTACTTTCTCCTGGAGGAGTTCATTCTCATGAAGAGCATATTTTTGAGATGATAAAAATTGCTAAACAAAAAGGTGTTAAGAGAGTTTATCTACATGCATTCTTGGATGGTCGAGATACTCCTCCTAGATCAGCAGAAGAATCAATTAAAAAGGTAGACAAATTATTACAAGATCTAAACCTAGGCTATATAGCGAGTGTTTCAGGAAGATACTATGCTATGGATAGAGATAACCGTTGGGATAGAGTAGAGAAAGCTTATAATGCTATAGCAAATGCTAAAGCTGAGTTTATTTATAGTAATGCTTTAGAAGCATTAGAACAATCATACGCTCGTGATCAATCTGATGAGTTTGTAATACCTACTTGTATCAAAAAATATGACAAGTTAGTTAGTGTTCAAGACAAAGATAGTGTTATCTTTATGAATTTCAGAGCTGATAGAGCTAGAGAGATTAGTCATGCATTTGTCGATAAAACTTTTGATAGTTTCTCAAGACCAAAGCATTTAGATATAAGCTTCACAACACTTACAGAGTATGACTCTAAACTTGGGTGTGCTGTAGCATTTCCGCCAGAGCAGCCAGTTAACACTCTTGGTGAAGTGTTAATGAAAAATCATAAAACACAATTAAGAATAGCAGAGACAGAGAAGTATCCTCATGTGACATTCTTTTTTAATGGTGGTAAAGAAGATACATTTGAAGGTGAAGATAGAATTTTGATCCCATCTCCAAAAGTAGCTACTTATGATTTACAACCAGAGATGTCAGCTCCAGAAGTTACTGATAAGTTAGTTGAAGCTATAAAAAGTGGAAAATATGACTGTATAATGTGTAACTATGCTAACTCTGATATGGTTGGACACACAGGAAATTATGAAGCTGCTATGCGTGCGATAGAGTATCTTGATCAGTGTTTAGCTAGATTAAAGGATGTAATACTTGAGCATAATGGTAATATGTTTATTACAGCTGATCATGGTAATGCAGATATGATGCTAAATCCAGAGACACAAAAACCACATACAGCCCATACAACAAATCTTGTACCGTTTGTGTATGTTGGTCATAAAGAAGCTGAAGTTGCTATAAAAGATGGTAAGCTTTCTGATATTGCACCGACTATACTTAACGTAATGGGAATATCTCAGCCTAAGGAAATGACAGGCAAAACTATTTTTAAATTTGAAAAATAAGGATTTTATAAAAAATGCTTGATGCAAAATATATCAAAGATAATCTACAAGAAGTAGCTGAAAGGCTTGCAACAAGAGGCTATAAGTTTGATATCTCAGAATTTGAGGCAAAGGAAGCAAAGAGAAAATTATTGCAAGAAAAAACCCAAGAACTTCAAGCTAATAGAAATACTATTTCAAAAGAAATTGGTAAAAGAAAATCTAAGGGTGAAGATGCTAGTGATATTTTTGCAAAAGTTAATGAGATAAATGAAGAGCTTAAAGTAGTTGAAAAAGATCTAAAAGTTTTACTTGAAGATATTAATGATACTTTATTGGGCATGCCAAACATTCCTGCTAGTGATGTTCCTGTTGGTAAAGATGAAAATGAAAATGTCGAAGTAAGGAAATGGGGAGTACCTCGAGAGTTCCACCCAGAAGCTCAAGCAAAGGATCATGCTGATATTGGTGAAATGCTTAAGATGATTGATTTCAAAGCAGGGGCAAAGATCACAGGTAGCCGCTTTGTAGTTTTGAAAAGTAGGATAGCTAAATTACATCGTGCCTTGGCTCAGTTTATGCTTGATATGCATACAGAAAAACATGGCTATGAAGAAGTATATGTACCATATATGGTTAACAATGATAGTTTGTATGGTACTGGTCAGCTACCAAAATTCTCAGAAGATCTTTTTAAACTAGAAGGTGATTTTGAGTATAGTTTGATACCTACAGCTGAGGTGCCTGTTACAAATTTGGTTAGAGATGAGATATTAGATACAGAATCTTTACCTAGGTATTATACCGCCCATACTCCTTGTTTTAGGAGTGAAGCTGGTTCTTATGGTAGAGATACTAAAGGGATGATTCGTCAGCATCAATTTGAAAAAGTTGAATTAGTGCATATTACAACTCCAGAAAAAGGTGAAGAGTCTTTAGAACTTTTGACTTCACATGCAGAGAAAGTTCTACAAAAATTAGATTTACCTTATAGAGTAATGAAGTTATGTACAGGTGATATGGGCTTTAGTGCTAAGAAAACTTATGACTTAGAAGTTTGGTTACCATCACAAAATACTTATAGAGAAATTTCTTCATGCAGCTGGTGTGGTGATTTCCAAGCTCGTAGAATGAAAGCTAGATATAAAGACCCATCAATGAAAAAGCCAAAATTGGTTCATACTTTAAATGGCTCTGGTTTAGCAGTTGGTAGAACATTGTTGGCTGTTATAGAAAATTATCAGCAAGAAGATGGTTCTATTATGGTTCCTGAAGCTCTTATAAGGTATATGGGTGGTGTTTCTGTTATTAAATAGTCTCTATGAATATCGATCAGCTTAGAAAGCTTGAAGAATCTCTTTGGTTAGAAGAAACTAGGGTTGATAAATCAGATATGAATAGTATTTTAGCTGATGACTTTTTTGAATATGGACCATCAGGGAAGATTTATTCTAGGCAAGGAATAGTATCTCAGCCTTATCAAAAGATTAGTGCTATACTTCCTCTCAATAATTTTCAGATCCGCAAGCTAGCCAATGATGTTTATCAAGTTACTTATGTTAGTTAGCTTCAGCTTGAAGAGAATAAGCTAGAAGCTAATAGAAGCTCGATCTGACTATATTCTAATGGTGATTGGAAGCTAAAACTTCATCAGGGAACTCCTATAGAAGGTTAAATTTACCTGAGTTCGATATAATGATCAAAATAAAATACACTTCTGCTAAAAAATATTTTAGAGATGGAAGTAGAAACTATTTTTTGTTTTATTGATGATTTTTGTAAAGGGTTTGTTCCATTTTATAAAGGTAAATTATTACCCAAAAGAAAGCGTAATAGAAAAAGTGTTATGTCTCTTAGTGAAGTTCTGACAATTTTGATAATGTTCCATCAAAGCCATTATAGGGATTTTAAAAGCTTTTATCTTTTTCATATCTGTAAACATATGAAGAAAGAGTTTCCTAAGACTGTTAGCTACAATAGATTTGTAGAGCCTCAAAAGTCTGCTCTGCTACCACTATGTTACCTATCTCAACTGTTTAAAGGTGAGAAGACAGGCATATAATTTGTTGATTCGACACCAATTGAAGTCTGCCATATTAAAAGGGTAAATAGAAATAAGACATTTAAAAACTTAGCTTTAAAATCAAAATCTACAATGGGATATTTTTATGGCTTTAAGTTACATCTTGTCATTAATGATAAGGGTGAGATAATGGCATTTAAGCTAACTGATTCAAAAACTGATGATAGAACATGTGTCGATGATTTGACACAAGGGTTAACTGGTAAAATAGTTGGAGATAAAGGATATATCAAAAAAGCGTTATCTGAATCTTTATTTAAGAGAGGATTAAAGCTTATTACTAGGCTTAGAAAAAATATGAAAGCTAAACTCATGCTACTACATGATAAGCTCTTGTTAAGAAAAAGAGGGATTGTAGAGACTGTTAATGATCAACTTAAAAACATTTTCCAGATTGAGTATACTCGTCATAGATCGAAATATAATTTCTTAGTTAATATTTTCTGTGGTATTATTGCTTATAGATTTCAACCTAAAAAACCAAAGCTAAATTTTTCGAAAAATGACAAGATATCATTAGAAATTATGGCTTAAGTTATATCGAGCTCAGGTTGTGTATAAGTATTAGTTAATTGATAAAACTTAAACTTTAAGTAAATAAGTTTTAGGGAGCCGCTATGAACCAACAACTTTATATAGAGAAGTTGACTACACCGAAATTAGCTATAGAATCTATAGATAATGGAGCTAAAATTTTCATCGCTATGGCAAGCGGTCAGCCTCCAGCTCTAATAGAAGAGCTTGGTAAAGTTATACAAAATGAGACTCTTGTTGAAGCTAAAATTTATTATAAACTATCTATGGCTCCAATTGGAGAACATCTTTTGAAAAAAGAAGTTGCTGAGAGATGTCACTTAAATACATTTTTTATGACAAAGTATGATAGAGATGCAATAAAAAATGGAATAAATGATAAAAAGGTATCGCTTCGATATATTCCATATCATTTTAGTGAGCTACCTAGCGTTGCCACAGAAGATATTAAGATCGATACAATAATAGTCGCTGTATCACCTATGGATAAGCATGGATATTTCTCATTTGCATTAAATAATGACTTAACATCAACAGTTGCTAGAAAATGTAAAAAAGTAATTGTAGAAGTGAATCCTAACCTTCCTAGAGTTCATGGTGAATCTAATATACATATTAGTGAAGTCGATATTGTGGTCGAAAATAAGGCTCCTCTTTTATTAGTACCTAGAGGAAAAATCACAGAAAAGCAGAGAGTTATTGGGCATAAGGTTGCTAGTTTAATAGAGGATAATTCTACAATTCAGCTTGGTATTGGAGGTATCTCAGATGCCGTTTGTGAAGGATTGGAGCATCACAAGTGTTTAGGGATACATACTGAGCTTTTAAGTCCAGCTCTTATGGATTTAGTAAAGAAAGGAGTTGCTACTGGTACAAAAAAACTCTACATAAAGGAAAAGCTGTATTTACTATAGCAATGGGAGATGCTTCATTCTGTAAAAATTTAGATGATAATCCAACTTTTGCAAGCTATCCAGCTTCTTATATTAATGATCCTTATATCATTGGTAAAAATGATAATTTTGTCTCCGTGAATTCTGCTATTGAAGTTGATTTTTTTGGTGATATTAATGCTGAGTTTTTATCAGATGAAGAGTTTAGTGGGACTGGAGGCCATGCTGATTTTGTTAGAGGTAGTTTTTTATCAAAAAGAGGTAAATCAATTATTGCTATGACATCTACAACAAATAGTGGGATATCCAAAATTGTACCTAAAGTAAGTAGAGCTACTACTACAAGAATGGATGCTGATTATATAGTTACAGAGTATGGAATAGAAAGGTTACGAGGTAAAAGTTTAACGGAAAGAACTCACGCTGTAATAAGAATAGCTCATCCTGACCATAGAGACGAGTTACGAAAAATTGCGAAATCTCAAAAACTAATCTAAAAAGGTATTTTATGGATAAGATTTTAGTAGTTCATCACTTAAGTAAAATTACAGAGATTATTTTAAACAATCCTAATAAAAGGAATGCTTTTGATAAGGAAATGTCAAGAGAAGTTATAAAAGCAATTACAGAAGCTGAGAAAAAAAACCAGAGAGTAATTATCATTAAGGGCAATATAGCTCATGGTATTTTTTCGGCAGGACATGATCTTAATGAGTTAACATCTGTTAGTGATATTAATAATGATCCAATGTTTGAAATGTTTGATGCTGTGTTTAATTGTGGTATTCCTATAATAGCACAAGTAGAAGGTGATGTTTATGCAGGAGCGCTACATTTACTAATGGTTTGTGATATGGTGTATGCTCTTGATGATGTAAGTGTAGTTATAACAGCTAATAAAATGGGAGTACCATTTGAGTTGAGGGACTATCAAAAGTGGCTAAGTATAATGGGAGCTCATAAAGTTAAAGAACTATTTTTTACAGCTGACAAAATAACTGCTCGAGACGCTTATAATACTGGTATATTTAATAGTATCTATATGACTAAGTCAGATTTGGCAAGTAAAATTAATGAAGTATGTAAAAGTATCATAGATTGTAATAAAGCTGGAATAACAAATAGTAAGAAACAGCTTAATTCTATAGTTTCTAATATAACACTAAAAAAACCTAAGATTGATGAAATTGATAAGGATAGGAAAAATATTTTAGCAAGCGATGAATTTAAAATAAGAGTAAAAAACCTGATATCTAAAGTACATAAAAAATACTAATTTTTGAATACCTTCTTCAGAAGAATGAGCTTAAATTTTTCTGTAAAAAGTGGTAGTATTATCTCATAATATTAATTAGGAGTTAGAAGTATAATGTACTTAGCAGGTATAGAAGCAGGTGGCACAAAATTTTTCACAACTATTGGAGATATTGATGGTAATGTTATAGAGCGTCATCGTACAGATACAACTACTCCTGAACAAACTATGACTGAAGTCTTAGAGGTTTTGAAAGGATATCAAAGTGAGTATGATATACATGCTGTAGGTGTTGGATGTTTTGGGCCTATTGATATCAATACTAAATCTGAAACTTATGGTTATATTACAAATACTCCAAAAATTGCTTGGCAAAACTTTGATATAGTTAGTGCTATTAAATCTGTTTATTCAGGACCAGTAGGATTTAATACTGATGTTAATGCAGCAGCTATTTGCGAGCATGTGTGGGGCTGTGCTAAAGATTTAGATAATCTTTTATATTTAACAGTTGGTACAGGAGTTGGAGGTGGTATTATATGCAACAATCAATTAGTACAGGGAGCCATGCATCCAGAGATTGGACATCAAGTCATTCCCCAAAATCCTAATGATGAATATGCAGGATGTTGTCCATTTCACGGCAATTGTGTTGAAGGTTTAGCATCTGGTACAGCAATAAATAAAAGATGGCAAGTTAGCTCTGCAGCTAAGCTTGTAGATGATCATATAGCTTGGAAATTTGAGGCAGAATATTTAGCAAAGGCATTAGTAAACTATATATATGCGTTTTCCCCTGAGAAAATAATTTTAGGTGGGGGCGTTATGCATAAGACTATTCTTTTTGATATGGTGCGTGAAAAAGTAGCTCAATATTTAAATGGTTATCTTGATTACCCCGCCTTAAAAGATATGGCAAGTTTTATTGTTCCTGCATCATTTGGCGATAATACAGGAGTTAAGGGTTCGCTAGCACTAGCATTAGAAACATTTAATAATTCTAAATAAAAATTACTCTTATATTATCTTATTTTTGCTGTTAAAATCTTGGTAAATTAAATTTTGTTTAAGAAACTTTGTTAAAGAAAATACTTTCTAATCACATATTATCAAAATCACTACAAACAATGGTAGTGCAAGCTTTAGGGCAAGCTTGTGCATTTATTACAGCTATATTATTAGCTCGTCATTTAAATATTAGTGATTATGGTTATTATATTTTTGGTGTTACTGTTGCTACTATATTAGCTGTTATAGCTACGATGGGAGCAGGAGGAATATTAGCTAGAACTTGGGGTAAGTCTGATTTAGATGGTTATGAAAGAAACAAAGAGACATTTCTAGTACATAATTGGTATTTTAAGAGAGGTTTTGGATTTATTGTTCTTATAATAGTTATTATTGTTTTTTACAATCACCGTGAGAGTAATGATAATTATGTAGAAAATTTTGCACTTTTATTTGTTATTCCATTCTTTATGGCAAATATATTCCAATCTTTTTTTGTAGCGCAAAGGGTCGTGGTACTAGCTAATCTATTGCAACTTGGGTTGAGAATGATTATGTTGTTTCTAACCTTATTTTTTATGTTTTTCTATATACCAGATACAGCAATGTTAGTTGGATGTATGATGATTTTTATGACAGTCTATATAACTACAGTATGGCTTTTACAAACATCAAAATATTCTTTTAAAAGCCTAAAGCCAACAGGAAGTAACTTGTCTTTTGCTTTTATGCAATGGGGACTTTTATTATTATCACAAGTAGATATAGTCATTCTTAAGGGCTTATCTATACCAGCGAATGTTGCGTTATATGGGGTAGCATTACAGCTAGGAGCTCTTGTTAGTTTTGTTTTAAATGCAGTGAACTCTAATGTTTTATCACAAATTGCAGATGATTATAAAAACTGCTCTAGAGAAGAGTTTCAGATAAAAATAACATCGTATACACGAATTATATTTATCTTGTCTATATTTGCCATAGTTGGGCTTATAATATGTGGCTATCCAATCACTTTACTTTATGGAAAAGAGTATGTGATTTCATATTTCATATTTTGTATTTTAATGGTTGGCCAGATTGTTAATGTTATTTCCGGGTGTGTTGCAACTATTCTTAATATGGCAGGGTTTGAAAAAACAACTTGCTTTGCTTTTTATATAGCACTGATAATAAATATTATATTTGGAATTATTTTTACTATTTATGGTGGTGTTTATGGGCTAGCAGTGGCATCTAGTATATCTATGATATATTGGAATATGCATCTTCTTTATAAAGTGATTACTAAAATAGGTGTTAATCCAACAGTTTTTATATTTAAGAAAGTCTAGCCAACCGGATTGCTAGTATCTTGGGCAGCATTATTCAATTTTTTTGAAATGTCATCTACAGCTGAGTTGACTTTATCTTTTGCTTTAGCCACACTTTCATTTTTAGTATTAGATATCAAAATTACAGAACCCACCAATAACAATAAAATAATGAGAGGAATATTTAGGCTCTGTGCACAAAAATAAATTTTCATCGAAGCCAAATAAAAGTACAAGCTAATTTAATCATTCCTAGAT
>NZ_JBGCTX010000061.1:0-14280 GCF_041102755.1 Francisella sp. 19X1-34 | reverse complement strand
ACTGCCTTTCAACTTTTAAATAACAACGGTTTAGCTATTTTCAATCTAATTTATATTTTTTGTGCACAGAACCTAATGAAAAAGGCGTTTTTGGGGTACATAATATAGAATCTATTAAAAATAATAATACTATTGATAATGCTAATAAGATTATATCTTGGGCTCGTAAAAATGAGATTAAAATTATTCATGTTAGGATTGGTTTTAGTAAGGATTATTATGAATGTCCTAAAAATTCACTTATATATAGTCAAGTTCCAAAGTATAAAGCTCTTCAAATTGGCACATGGGCTACTGAGTTTGATGAAGCCATAGATCATCAGGAAGATGATATGGTTATAACAAAGCATAGAATCAGTTTTGTATATGCAACAGATTGTGAAGCTATTTTAAGAGCTAATAAAGTTGAAACTGTTATAGTCTTTGGAGTATCTACGGATCATGTAATTGAGCTTTCAGTAAGAGAGTTGCATGATAGAGATTATAATGTTGTAGTCATTGCTGATGCTTGCGCTGCTAGTACAGCAGAGATACATGAAAAAAGTCTCAAATGCTTATCTAGTATTGCTAAAGTTGTAACAGCCGAAGAGTTTTTATCAAATAATTAATTGTTTAAGTTTTCTAAAATTTATCATTAATTTTAATTTAATTATTTTATTATTATTTACAATATGTTAGGATTATTTTTGTACTCGTGCACTTATGCATCTAATTTTAGTAATACACCCCCTTTAGGACTAAGATTAGATGTGTAAGTGTATGTTGTCTAAGTATATAGAACTTAATATCACAGTCATACTTTGCAAAGTATTAACGTGATCTTTTTGTTATTCAAGATTTTCAAGAAACTTAATTTTCTCTGTGAGATAAATCACAGTAAGTATACTTAATTTATATGAGATTTTAGTTAATCATTATATATAGAATCTGATATAACTATTTGCAGTAAATAAACAGTGCAAATTTGAAAAGCTAATATTTAGTTTTTGAGAGAAGAGTTTAGGCTATACTTTTAAGTGATGCAAAAAGTTCACTATGAGTTGAGCCCTTTTTATAGAAAACAGGAGGGTAGCCAATTTTTGCTTCTACAGTTATATTTTGTCCACCTTTATATTCTTTGTCTGAGTAGATATGTATCCAATCATCACCTTGAGGTAAATATACATCCCATTCTGTAGTACCTTCTTTATGTACAGGAGCAACTAACAGATCTTCGCCAAGAAGGTATTGGTATTGTATATCATAACAAGTCTCATCATTTTCATAATGAATAAATAAAGGACGTTGTACCGGTATTCCTCTTTCGTGGTTTTCATTTACTAATGATTTTATGTAAGGCTTAAGAGCGGTATATGTGCTAACCATTTTTGCTAGATGAGCTACAGCTTCATCATCTTGTTCAAATTGGAAATTCTCATCAGGTCTGTTACCTTCATGTGTTCTCATAACACAAGTAAATGCAGCCATATCACTCCAACGCATAAATAACTCTTTTGTTCTTTTTAGTCCATGTAAAGATGTATAGCCACCAATATCACTATGATGTAGACCCATGCCACTCATGCCAGCAGATAGTGCTGCTGGAACAACAGAAGCAAGACCGTCATGTAAGCTAAAGTCAACACATTGATCACCAGCCCATAAAAGAGTGTTGTATGGCTGGAAACCATTAAACCCAGCACGCATGAAGAACATGATCTCACCTAATTTACCAGCCTCTTTAATTGCTTCATAGTTTGCTTTAGCCCAAAGTCTTGGCCAGTCGTTATGTGCTTTTTTCGCATCTATACCACTATATAAAGTACAGTCTACAGGCAAGTATTCACCAAAATCTGCCATCCAGCCATCTAGACCGAAATCGATCATTTCTTTTTTGATTACTCTATTTTTATACCACTCAAAAGCTTCAGGGTTTGTTAGATCAACGACACCACAGTAGAATTCACCAAAATCAACTAAATATTCGCCACCATCTTTTGACTTAGCAAAATAATCAAGTTCAAAAGCTTCGTTATATAAAGGATAGCCTTTTACAAGATATGGATTGATATAACCTAAGAATTTAATACCTCTTTCTTTAAGTTTAGGGATCTCTTTATCCAAATTTGGATACATTTCTTTATCCCATTGCCAGTTCCAATTTAGTCTTTTACCAAAACTTGTAACTCTTTTACCTTGCCAGTCTTGTGCCCATATACCAGCTACTTTTACACCCTTATTGATAACATCGTTAGTTTTTCCTAGGACTGTCTCTGTACCATTTTGTAGACCTACTATTAAGCCGTTATAAACCCATTCTGGAAGCTTAGGTTGTCTACCAAAAAACTCGGTTAGCTTTTCTAACAGAGAAACAAAACTATCAGCTGTTCTAAATACAATGCTCTCAGGGATTTCCCAACATTCTAGCTCATGGAAATCATCATTTTTAAAGTTGAAATCCATATAAGCAGTACTATCCATATGGCAGAAGTACTTGTGTGTAGAAACGAAAGTTGATTGAGGGTAGTTAGTATTATAGTAATCACCACCAGCTTTGTCTTTAACATCAGCCATCCATGTCACAAGAGTACTTTTGTCACGACCAACGCCAGGCTCAGATGTCCAAAGTGGGAAATTTCTTCCTCTAAGATTAAAATATGAAAGCTGTTCACCACAACCATATACTTTCTCATTAGCATCAGCATTAACTCTAATCCAGAAGCGGTTGAATGAGCTGTCTATAGCATCGAAAAATATCTTGAGCTGATCATCTTTACTATAAAGAGATACGATTAATGCAGGTTTGCCATTGTATGAAAGTTCAAATGAGCTACTACTTTTAGAGACAGCATCTGCTAAAGGTAATCTTTCTGTAACATAATCAGATATATCAAAGTTACCACGATACATTTCCATTGAGTCTTGACCTTTACCAATAAAAAATGCTGGTTTTTCAGGACTATGCTTTAGCAATGTTTTATTATTGTAGATTATTTCTAACTGATTATTACTGTTATTAATCTGTAACATTATTTTATCTCCTATTTATATAAGTTTTCGTATTTTGAACCTGTCAAGTTTTCACAGATAATTTTGACATCTTCATTTACTTCATTTTTAGATCCGCCATCTTCTAGCCTAGAGATTTCGACTTTTATTATTTCAAAGTTCTTAGGTGTTATTTTAAATCTTGTTGAGAAATATATGCCAATAAGTATTAGTACTGTAGGTATAAATATAAATACGTACCTTAATGAAGAAAGAGTGCTTGCTGACTGATGAGCTAAATGTGAATCATAACCAATTAGTTGTAGTATTAGACCAATTAATGGTAAAACAATAAGCCCTTGAGAGACTTTTCGTGCTGAAGACATTGCTCCAGCGTAAACACCTGTTCTTCTTTGCTTACTAAGTAATACATCTACTTCTGTAACAAAGCTAAGCATTGCCATAGGTATCATATAACATGGTGAAAGGCCGATTCCTATTAGGATAAATCCTGCAGAAACAGTTAAAGCAGATGCATTTGTTTGGTTTAGCATCAATAGCCCTAGCATAGATAAAACCCAGATTGTAGCTCCAATACGATAGCTAGTTGCTTTACTAAACTTGTTAGCAATAAAGACATATATAGGTAAAACACAGATTTGAGCAATCCACATAGTACTTATGTAAGATACTAATTCAGGGCTTTCAAGATATGTTTTAATAAAATATACACTTAATGTCATTAAAAAGTCTAAAGCGGTAAATGCAGCTAAATATAATCCTAATTGTGCGCGAAAAGACTTGTTTTTAAATGCAGATGCAAATGAAGATAGTAGAGCAGTTAGCTTTGATATGAAAGATTTTTTTTCTTTTTTTGCTTCGTTAGTGTTTGTAGTTATTTCTTTAGTTCCTAAGAATACTACAATCCAAACTACTGCATAAAGTATTGAGAATACTGTAGCCATAACTACGTAAGCTTTGTCACTGTATGTGTAAGCTGTTAATATTATTGGAGCTACAGATGTTGCTAGTATTGATGAAAATTGTGAAAAGCCCATTCTAAAAGCAGATAGTCGAACACGCTCTTTATATTCATGAGTCATATCTGCAATTAATGCTGCATATGGTGTAATTACCATAGAATATACTACATCAAATATGCAGTACATTACTAAGTAATATATAAAAGCTTGTGTATCCGTGACGCCATTGACACCTACTTTTAGCGGTGTCATCCACATAGGGATAAATGTGATTATTATAGGTATTATCCCTATGAGAAAGAAAATACGTCTTCTACCAAAACGAGTGTTTGTTTTATCTGATAAGTTACCAAAAAATGGGTCTGTAATAGCCATCCAAAATCTTCCTAAACCAAATAATAATCCTGCTAGGACAGGTGATAAACCAACATTGTTTGTTAGAAAGATCATAAAGAATGTGCCTATAATAGCAAAAGCACCACCTCCAAAAATATCCCCCATTCCATAAGAGATATAGTTTCTGAGTTTTAAATTTTGCAAAAGAATACTCCTTGTAGTTTTAAATACTGGGTAAAGTCATTAAAAGTTTCGCTATAGGATAAAGATATTTTACATTATAGTCACCTGATGTTTTAGCAAAAAAATATCCATTGATAATAGGCTATTACTAATGTAGAATTCATCTGTTTAAAAAAATAAAAATAAATCTTGTTGGAGAAAAAATGAAAAAAATATTATTATCGTTAGCGGCTGTTGTGTTATTTACCTCAAGTTCTTTTGCAGCAGGTAGTGAGGCATCTGCAGGTAGTCCATTAAGCTCAATCTTAATGTTAGTAGTGTTTTTTGCAATATTTTGGTTCTTACTTATTAGACCTCAACAAAAAAAGAGCAAAGATCTACGTAAAATGTTATCAGAGCTAGCTAAAGGTGATGAAGTTGTAACAAATGGTGGCATGATAGGAAGAATAGCTAAAATTGATGATACATTTGTAGATTTAGAAGTAGCAGAAAATGTTACTGTAAAAATTCAAAGAAGTGCAGTGGCAAATATTCTACCAAAAGGTGCTACTAAGGCTTAATTAGCCATTCTAGAAATCTTTTAACTTTTTTCTTTTTACACGAAGGATTTTTCAATGAGTAATAATAAGAATCTTCCTATAAATCAATTTCCTTTATGGAAAAATCTTTTAATAGTCTTAATTTTAGCATTAGCGTTATTTTATGCTATACCGAATATTTTTGGTAAAAGTCCTGCTTTACAAATATCTCAAAAAGATGGTGATATCAGCACTCAACTATTAGTTAAAGTTGAAAAAACTTTAGATAAAAATAAAGTTGCTTATGAGAAAGCACAGATAACTAATAATAAAGATAATGTTTCTATCACATTTAAAGATGTAGAAGAACAACTTAAAGCAAAAAAAATATTAAAAGAAAGTTTAAGTAATAATTATATTATTGCTATGAATATGCTTTCTAATTCTCCAAGCTGGCTTTCAGCACTAGGTGCTAATCCTATGAATTTAGGATTGGACTTGCGTGGTGGAATGTACTTGATGTTAGAAGCTGATACAAAAACAGCTATAAATGCTCAATTAGACAATGCACTAAATGTAATCTTAGCAGCAGCTAAAGATAATAATATAGGTGTTTCTAGCTCAACTAAAGCAGATGAGAAATCAAATGTTAAAGCTCCACAAGATTATGTTACAAATGGCTATGTATCTATAACATTAGATAATTCAGCAGACGTTGCTAAGCTTAATCAATATTTAAATTCTGAGTTTAAGAAAACTCAAGATCCTAATATAACAAGCACAACTAGAGGTGATACTGTACTTATAACTTACAATAGCGCTAAAATTCTTCAATTAAAACAAGGTGCTATATCTCAAGTTGTAACAGTAATGCGTAATCGTATTAATGCTCTAGGTGTTGCGGAAGCTTCAGTTGCTCAAGCTGGTGAGAATCGTGTAGTTATTGAAATCCCAGGAATGCAAGATGCTACTCAAGCTAAACAGATTTTAGGTGGTACATCTACAGCAAGTTTCTATTTAGTTAATCCTGTTACAAATAGATTAGCTACAGAAGAGCAGGGTTATAAAGTTTACTCTCTAGATAATTCTAGAGGCTATCAAAGTTACTATAGTCTAAAAGGCGCTCCAGTAGCAGGAGGAGCTGATATTATTGGTGCAAGCCCATCTGTAGATCGTCAAACAGGTACACCAATTGTTATGGTTGAATTAAGTAGATCAGCAGCAACTCACTTTAGAAGAATTACGGGTAAAAATGTTGGTAACCCAATGGGTGTGATGCTTGTAAACACTACTTATGAAAAGGTTAAAGACAAAGATGGTAAAGAGAAAAATGTAGTTAATAAAACTGAAAAATTAATAAATGTAGCTACTATTCAATCAGCCCTTGGATCACACTTCCAGATCACTGGTTTAAGCCAAAAAGAGGCAAACAATCTTGCTTTGATGATTAAATCTGGTTCATTACAAGTTCCTGTACATATTGTTCAAGAGTCACAAATAGGCCCAAGCTTAGGTAAGGCTAACATTGAAAAAGGTATGCTATCTATAGTTGTAGCGCTTTTAGCAGTTATTATTTTTATACTAATCTACTATCGAGTTTTTGGTGTTATTGCAAATATTGCCTTGATTATGAACTTAGTATTGATTGTGGCAGTGATGTCAATTATTCCAGGGGCAACTTTAACTTTGCCAGGTATTGCAGGTATTGTACTTAACCTTGGTATGTCAATTGATGGAAACGTACTAATTTTTGAAAGAATTAGAGAAGAGATTCGAGCAGGTATGCCACGTCAAAGTGCAATTCATATAGGCTATGAGAAAGCATTTACAACAATTGTTGACTCTAATATTACGACTTTAATTGTTGCGGTTATTCTTTTCTTTATCGGGACAGGAGCTGTTAAAGGATTTGCTATTACATTGATGATTGGTATTGTGACATCTATGTTTACATCAGTTACTGTTTCTAGAGCTATGACTAACTTTGTTTATGGTAAGAAAAAGAAACTAGAAAAAATCTCTATTGGAATATAATTTTAGGTTGGGTTTATAATGGAATTTTTTAAACAAAAAACACAGATTGATTTTTTGGGTATCAAAAAGTACACAACTGCTTTTTCAGTGCTTATGATTATTGTTTCTTTGTTTTTTATATTTACTAAAGGTCTAAATTTAGGTTTAGATTTTACTGGTGGCTATCAAGTTCAGCTACAGACTTCAAAAATGCTGAGTTCTGATACTATGTCTAAGAAATTAGAAAAAGTTGGCTTTAAGCATACTACTATAACTACTTTTGGCGATAATGATAATTATTTGATTAAATTCGCTCCAGATGAAGTTAACTCTAAAGCTAAAAGCCTTCAAGATGCTCAGCAGCAGTTACAAAAAGATGTCGAAACTACATTGGGAGCTAAGGTAGAAAGTATTAACTATATTGGTCCTCAAGTAGGTAAAGAATTAGCAAGTAATGGTGTATTAGCTATAATTATTGCTATGGTGTGTATCTTGATCTATATAAGTGCTAGATTTGAGATGAAATTTGGTGTTAGTGCATGTATTGCATTATTACATGACCCTATTGTTATATTAGGGATATTTTCAGCTTTTCAGTTAGAGTTTGATTTGACTGTTTTAGCAGCAGTTTTAGCTGTGATTGGCTACTCACTAAATGACACTGTTGTAATTTATGATAGAGTACGTGAGAATTTTAGAAAAATGCGTAATGCAAGTGTTACGGAAGTTGTTAATAGAAGTATTAATGATACGTTATCAAGAACTATATTAACATCAGGTTTGACAATGCTTGTGGTTGTAGTATTATTCTTGTTTGGCGGAAGTTCTGTGCATAACTTCTCCTTAGCTTTAATTCTAGGTATCATCGTGGGTACTTATTCATCAATTTATGTTGCTGGTGTTGTTGCTGTAGCTTTAGGTTTAAACAGAGAATCACTATTGCCTAAACAAGTAAATAAAGAAGATATTCCTATACTTTAATATTTGTTAATAATTTATAGCAATTAGATAGTGTATAATGAATTTAGAGCATTTGAAAAAGGATAAACAATGAAAAAAATTATTTTAACAATTGGCCTATTAGTCTTTGGGATGGGTCTAGGGTTAGCTATGTCTAGTGATAAGCCTGTCAATACATCAAAGCAAGAGCAGACAAATAATTATGCAAAAGATAAAGCTCATCATAAGCTTGTAGATATTTATACGAAGGAAGACAAAACTTCAAAAGTTATTGGAAGTATTACATTTAAAAACCAAGATAGCTACAATATTTTCTATTGTAAAAATACTGGCTGGTGTGAAGTTGTTAACAAAGCTAATGGTAATATCGGTTGGGTAAGTTTAGATCAGCTTAAACAGGCTCAACAAAAATATGTTAGTTATATGCAGAAGAAAGATACTTTGAAAAAACTAGTAGAATACACGGCTGTACAAGACCAAAAAATAGCACAACTACATGCCATGATGATGCAAATGCAAAAAGAATTTGCTATTGTATTACAAAAGCAACAAGCACAGATTAATCAACTAAGTAAGGCTTATTACTATCAGTAGATTAAAATCTAATAGGGACCGTATGTCTAAAAAAAAGTTGTTACCAGCTACAAAACCAAAAACTTTACCTGTTGTATCTGATAATAACCTTAATTCTTATCTTAATTTTGTCAATAGTTTACCAATCTTATCTCTAGAAGAAGAACAAGACCTAGCAAAGCGTTATAAGTATAAAAAGGATTTAGAGGCTGCTCAGCAGCTAGTCTTATCACACTTAAGGTTTGTAACTAAAATTGCTAAAAATTTTTCAGGTTATGGTTTGTCAATAGCAGACCTTATTCAAGAGGGCAATATTGGGCTTATGAAGGCTGTAAGTAAGTTTGATCCAGAGCAAGGTGTTAGATTAGTGTCTTTCGCTGTTCATTGGATTAAAGCAGAAATGCATGATTATGTCTTAAAAAACTGGAAGATTGTAAAAGTAGCTACAACAAAAGCTCAAAGAAAACTGTTTTTTAATCTTAGAAGTTCTAAGGGAAAGATTGGTTGGTTAAGCTCAGATGAGATTAAACAGTTAGCTGAGGAACTTAATGTTAAAGAAGAAACTGTTATTGAGATGGAAAAAAGAATGTGTCAAGGTGATGCAAGTCTTGATCTTCCATATAAAGATGATGATGGCGAGCAATCTGCTCAGCAGAGTTTATATTTAGAAGATAAATCATCTAATGTTGAACATCAAATAGTACAACAAGATTATTATGATAATTTTAAAGCTGTTGTGAAGGATGTTTTAGGTAGTTTTGATACGCGTACTAAAGATATCATTATGTCTAGATATCTACTTGAGAAAAAAGCAACTTTACAAGATTTGGCTGCAAAATATAAGATTTCAGCTGAAAGAGTTCGTCAAATAGAAGAGGAAGCTTTAGCTAAATTAAAAAAAGCTATTAAAAATAGAAGTTAATAAAAATCTTATTTTCGTGTTTTCCAATAAGGTGCAAATTTAATCAGCCAAGAAAAAATATAGCTTATCAGTTTATTTTTACCATCTTTTTGCATTTGAGAGCAAGCATATTCTTGAAACTCTTTTAAAGACATATTTTCAGCTTTTAGCTGATTATTTTGAAAACATTTACTGCAATAAATATTTGATCCATTATCTACTTTATCCTTTGATAATGGCATTAAACAACATTCGCAATTTTTCTTTTGCATCTAAATAAATTTTTTAACAACTGTCTTTTAAGTTTGAATTCTTTTATTGAGAAAATCAATATCTTTATTAATTTGAAAATATAAATATATACTTATAGTATTGGTTTGGTTTTTAAATAAAAACTTTCTTTTTAAAAACTCTTAATAAGACCGTATTATGATGAGTAAAAAACAATTCGTTTATGTTAATATACCTCTTATATACTTAATTTCTTATTAAAAACTAATGAAAAATTTTATACCTAAAAATAAAACACAGATAAAACAAAATGTCTATTTAGATGGTTCGAAAAGTATCTCAAATAGATCATTAATTATTGCCGCAATGGCAGAGGGAGAAACTAGATTTGAAAACTTGCCAAATAGTGCAGATGTTTTAGCATGCGTCGCGGCTTTGAAAGAGTTAGATTGTACAATCGAGCATAATCAAGATAGTAAAACTTTAACGATTGTTGGCTGTAATGGAGAGTTTCAAAATAAAAATGCAAAGATATTTTGTAATGAATCTGGTACATTGACAAGATTTATAATCCCTATGTGTGCTGTGCAGGGATCTGGAGATTATTATGTTTATGCTAAACAAAGAATGATGGAAAGACCTTTGGCAGATCAATTAAAGCCATTAGAAAAGCTAGGTATGAAAGCTCAATATCATGAAAAAGCTCATGCAATGCCAATGACTATTAAGGCAGACTCTTTAGTGGGAGGTAGTATTGAGGTTGATGGTAAAAAAAGCTCTCAGTTTGCATCAGGCTTACTTATGGCAGCGCCATTTATACAACAAGGTTTAACACTAAATTCGATTACAGATCATAAGCAGCCATATTTAGATATGACAGCAAAGGTTATGGCAGAGTTTGGTATTAATGTTGATATTGAAAATAATACTTATAAAGCTAAGAAATCTGACTATACATCACCAGGAAGATATGTCGTTGAGCCAGATGTTTCAACAGCTTCGTATTTTTGGGCATTTGCTGCTATTACAGGATCTACTATAAAAGTAATGAATGTAACTAAAGAATCTAAGCAAGGAGATATCAAGTTTTTAGATGTGCTTGAGATGATTGGCTGTAGTGTTAAGTATTATGATGATGGTGTAGAAGTTACAGGCACTAAGAAATTAAAAGGTGTAAATGTTAATATGCGTAACTTCTCAGATACATTTATGACTTTAGCTGCAATAGCTTGCTTTGCAGATTCAGATACTTATATTTCAGGGCTTAGCCACACTCGCGGCCAAGAGTCTGATAGGGTGTCTGCTATGGCAGAAGGGCTTACAAAACTTGGTATGTATGTTGAAACAACACAAGACACTATTTTAATATCACCATCTAGAAGTAAATTTAAACCAGCAGAGGTTGATAGTCATAATGATCATAGGATTGCTATGTCATTAGCTCTTTTGGGCTTGAAAAATGATGGTGTTGTTATAAATAATGCAGAAGCTGTTAGTAAGACTTGTCCAGATTATTTTGATAGAATGAGAACTTTAGTAGGTTAATAAACTTATGAGTGTGAAAGAGCGAATTATAACAGGATATCTTGCAAAAAGATGGTATAAGAAGGCTCTTATTATCACAAGTAAGGATCATAGTTATCTTGATAGAATTAATGTCTTAAAAAAAGTTGTTTGTTCAGGATATTTAAAAACAGAGTCTCAAAAAGGTTGTGTTTTTGATGTTGAAGCATGGCCATTTGAACATAAGTTTTTTGATTTAATAATTTTGGATCAAAGTTTTTTATCTTGTTCGAAACAAATGAAATCTTTACTGCAACAATTGCACTTTTGTCTAGCAGATGATGGTGAGGTTATAGCTACATGTTCAGGAGATATTAGGCTTTATAAATTACTATCAAAATTCTTAGCAAATGGCTTTGTTAGTAAGAAGGTTCAATTAGTAAATCCAACAGGAAATGTTTTTATTGATTTATTTAAACGTATAGTGAGTAAAAATTTTGTTGTGATATTTAAAAAAGATAATTATTTTATAGTCGATGGTCTCAAAGTATCTGATCTAGTTAGTGAATCGAAAAAGAAACGAGTATACAGTGGCAACTGTGTGAAGGAGATATATGGGGATATTCACAAGAAAAAATAATGTTATAGCTTATACAGATGGAGCCTGTAAAGGTAATCCAGGTATAGGTGGTTGGGGAGCTATACTTAGTTATAACGGTGTAGAAAAAGAAATATATGGTGCAGAGAAAGAAACTACCAACAATAGAATGGAGCTTTTAGCTGCTATTAGAACACTAGAGACGCTAAAAAGAAAATGTGACATCACTATTTTCACTGATTCTAAATATTTACAAAATGGTATTAAGCAGTGGTTAGCAAATTGGAAAGCTAATGGTTGGAAGACAGCAGCTAAAAAAGAAGTAAAAAATAAAGACTTATGGCAAGAGCTTGATAGTTTAAGTCAGATTCATAATATTACTTGGAGTTGGGTCAAAGGACATAGTGGTAACCAAGGTAATGAAAAAGCAGATGAGTTAGCAAATAAAGCTATAGCAGAGTTAATGGAGAAGGGTAAAAATGGAAAACTTTAGCCATAAGAAAATTCTAGTTTTATATACTGGCGGTACTATTGGTATGATTAGTACTGAGCAAGGCTATGATGTTGAACCGGGATATTTGACAAAAACTGTTGAAGGTATTCGTGATTTTTATGAATATAATATGCCAGAATTTAAAATTAAGGAGTATACAAACCTAATAGATTCATCAAATATAAATCCTAAAAGATGGGTATCTTTAGCTTTAGATGTATTAAAGAATTATCAAGACTATGATGGTTTTGTAATTTTACATGGTACAGATACATTATCTTATACTGCTTCGGTGTTATCTTTTATGCTTGGTGAAATCCAAAAACCTGTAATCGTAACAGGTTCACAAATTCCTATATCAAAGATAAGATCAGACGCAATATCAAATATTTTAAATAGTTTAATATTTGCATGTAGTGATGAGATAAAAGAGGTTTGTGTATATTTTAGCCAAAGACTAATGCGTGGTAATAGAACTACTAAAATATCAGCTACAGATTTTGAAGCTTTTGACTCTCCAAACTATCCTACTTTAGCAAAAGTGGGCATTGATATTGATATCAAAAAAAGAAGGCTATGGCAGAGATCTGATAATTACGAGCTACCAACATTAGAAACTTTTGGGGTACCTAAAATAGCAATTTTAAGTGTTTTTCCAGGAATGGATAATGATATATTAGAAGCAGTGCTTGAGCCACCCCTACAAGGTTTAATTCTAAAAACGTATGGTTCTGGTAATATGATGGATGATCCTAATATCCATAAAACGTTAGCAAAAGCTGATAAAAGGGGCGTAGTTATAGTTAACTGTACTCAATGCATGTATGGTAGTGTAAAAATGCACACCTATAAAACAGCTAGAGGATTAGTCGATGCTGGAGTCGTATCGGGATATGATATGACAGATGAAGCAGCATTAGGGAAGCTTTTTTACTTGCTAAGTCAACCGGGTATTTCTCAACAGCAGATTAAAGATGCTTTTAATATTTCTTTACAAGGTGAGGTAACAATCTAATTAGATTAGCTAATAAAAACTTGTTCATTAAAATATTCTAAGATAGTATATGAAATATAATATATGAAAAAATATTCAGATAATCTAAGGAGAAAGTATGAGTGATATAGCTGAGTTAATAAAAGGCAATAGAGAATGGGCTCAAGAAATAGAAAAAACTAATCCAGGTTTTTTTGAAACATTATCAAAAGGACAATCTCCAGAATATCTTTGGATTGGTTGTTCAGATAGTCGTGTCCCAGCTAACCAAGTTTGTGGTTTAATACCTGGTGAAGTATTTGTTCATCGTAATATTGCAAATGTAGTTTCTCTTACTGACTTAAACTGTTTGTCAGTGCTGCAATTTGCTATCGAAGTTCTTAAAGTTAAGAAGATAATCGTATGTGGGCATTATGCTTGTGGTGGTGTTGATACTGTTGTTAGAGACAAAAGCTTTGGTTTGATAGATAACTGGTTAACTTCTATTCGTGAAATTAAAGAGCAAAATAAAGAGTTTGTAGAAGAGACATTGGCGTATACGAAAGATAATGAAGAAGAGTATATGAAGAAAAAAGTTGACATGATGTGCGAGCTTAATGCTCTTCATCAGGCTTTAAATCTTTGTAAAACTACTGTGGTAAGTGATGCTTGGTCTAAGAAAGGTTTAGATTTTACAGTTCATGCAGCCATTTATGGTGTAGGTGATGGTAAGTTGTATGAAATTGGTGGAGGCGTAGGCTCTAGAGCAGAAATGGATGCTATGTACGCTAAAGCTATCAAAGATATCAAATCTAGATATTGTCAGTAATTTTTATCTCTAATATTTCATTTTAATACAAAGATAGTCCTAATTGTAAAGCTATAAGCAGCCTTCCTAATTGTTTTATTAGAGCTATAAGAAAAATATTTATGGTAAAAATATTGAGGAAGTTTTAATATCTGATCTATTTAGGGACTGTTGAAATCTGATATTAATTTTAAAATTGTTTAAAATATACTGAAAAGTAATATATGATTTTTTTATGTT
>NZ_JBGCTX010000060.1:0-14387 GCF_041102755.1 Francisella sp. 19X1-34 | reverse complement strand
CATTCTGTAAATCCCTTATTGTTATATTTAAAATATATAACCTAATTAAAATTTACACAATTATCTGTAAAGACCCATTTAATTGTAAAAATATCTTATTTTTTCTTGTTTTTTAGGTCCGGAAATCTCCCATATAAGTTCAATGCCACTATCAAGTATATGTAGTTTTGCAGAATATAAATCATCGACACAAACATGTTGATTTTCACTATGCCAAGCATCCTGGCCTTTAGGTATCAAGTCAAATAGCGTGACAAGATTATTATAGCCAAAGCGTGCATGCGATAACCTAATTCTATTAGAGTCTATCTTTTGCCAGATATACTCATTTTCGATCTTAGTTTCTCGATCAGTATTACTTAGTTTGAAGTAGCCTTGCTCTTTAAAGTATATAGAGTCTTGTTCTACTTTTGTCGTTACATTACCTCTAGCGTTTCCATTCCAACCTGTTTGAGATTTTTCACCACTAGATGCTTCAAACTCAAAATAGTTTATTTTTGTTAATCGAGAAAATAAATCCATATTTATAGTTATTTTGTATTTTTATCTAACATTATAGATGATATTTCTTTAGTTAGTAAAATAAGATATTATTGATATCTTTGATAATAAAATATTAATGTATGAACTCTAGAACAATAGGCTCAATTTTTTTAATCATTGGTACTACTATTGGTGCTGGAATGTTATCTCTGCCTTTAATTGTGGCATCATGTGGGTTTGTTTGTGCAGTTATACTTTTGATTTTGTCATGGAGTGTGATGTATATCACAGCTTTGAAGCTTCTAAGTGTCTGCGAGAGATATCCAATAGGGGCAAACTTCACAACCATGATGCATAAAAGCTTTTCAAAGTTTTATTTGTTGGTTTTTAGTATTATTTATTTGCTTTTGTTATATTCTTTACTAGCTGCTTATACTACTCAAGGTTCTTCTCTTATATCTATGCTAGGAGGCGTAACTGATAATACAAGTAAATCTCAGATAGGAATATCGTCGATTATTTTTATTCTAATTTTTGTGGTATTTATGTTTAGTTATAAGGCTAGTGATTATACAAATAGGATCTTTGTTTCTCTAAAGTTTGTATTTTTTATAGTAGCTATGGTGGTTATGTTTTTTTATATAAACTTAAACTATTTAGGTGATAAACCTTCAGGAATCTCCTCGTTTATATATGCTTGGCCTACTCTTTTACCTGCATTTGGTTTTCATAACATTATCCCTGTTATTTATGAGTACCAAAAAGGTGATATCAAGAGAATTAGAAAAAGTATATTTATTGGAAGCATATGTGTCTTAGTTGTTTATATTATATGGATATTTTTAGCTTTGGGTGTTGTTCCTCAGCATGCTATACATAGTTACCATGCATTATTTAAACTAGGAAATGATACTCCAGGTGGCTTAGTTAGTGAGATTAAAGCAATATCAGGTTCAAATACACTAGAGCTAGCTTTAAATCTATTTATTCATATTGCTGTAATAACTTCTTTTATTGGTGTCGGTATATCTTTGATGCACTATATTCGTGATATATTTGCCAGATACAATAAAGGTATAAACAATTTAGCCGTAGCGCTAATATGCTTTATTCCTCCTTTAATTTTTACAGTATTTTATCCAAAAGGATTTATTTTAGCGTTACAGTATGCAGCTATATTTGCGGTTATAGTATTTGTTTATACTCCAACATTTCTTAGTGCAAGTCGTGATTTAAAGGTAAATTTTTCTCATATATATGTTGTAGCTATGGGAAGTGCTGTGATTCTTTTTGAAATTTTTAACTTATGTTTCGATATTAATCCATTTATGAGTTAGTTTATTGACTAAATACTTTATTTACACCATATGGCGATGGTGCATTACTAATGTCTACTTGACTTCCAGATGCAATAATTGTTGTTTTAAAACTACTAGGATCATAAGTGACTTCTATATCATTCGACGAGTTAAGACTATACTCTCCCATTGATGTATTTGTAATTATACTACGAATATCTGCATTAACTTCAGTAGTGCCACCTACTACTTCACTATAGATAACAGCTATTATATTTTCATCAATAGGTATTATATCTATAATATTTGCATTACTGTAAGTAACAGTGTTAGCTTCAGCTAAGGTGTTACCTGTGGTATTTAGACTATATATCCGTAATGTTGAATTTATATTTGTGAGATTGCCAGTTCCAAGGATAATAAATACACCAGAGTTGTTACTAATTAATATAGGTGTGGTGACTAAAGTTGGCGTTATGCCAAGAAGCCCTGCAATATCAAGAGATTGAGGACTGCTAAGATCTGCATTTAGTACATGTATCGTTGCAAAAATATCATTTGTACTTAGCGGCATTACAATTATTTTATCAGTTATTTGATTATTACCTAATGATACTGGCAGAACTACAACATTTGATACTTCAGTTGGACTAACAAATCCTGTTGCTATTGTTTCAGTATCACCTTCTTGTGTAAACGTATTATCAACCTCAAGTCTTTGTAATTCTAGATCTAAGCTATCTGTTGCTGATGAGCTTCTTGTTGTCACTAAATTAAGAGTACTACCTGATGTAGGTATAAAGCTGATATTTACAAAAGCTAGTAAGGTTGTAGGAATAAATATGCTACAAAATAATACTATACAATTAGTAATTTTATAAATACATTTCATATTACATCACTAGCTCGCATTTTTCTTATAAAATCATTTTAGCATATTTTAGTATTTCAGGCTTTTAAATATTTTTTTAGGATAGTTCTTTATAAAAATGCTTAGGAAATATAAATAACAATAGTTGATATAATTTATATTAATTAATGATAAAATTAAAAATATAAGGTTAATATCTATTTGGTAGGTGTAAGAGGTTTGTGGGGAGAGTAGCTCTGTCAAAGCATCAAGGATTTACATTAATTGAGTTAGTAATAGCTATGTTGGTTATATCTATTGCGGTATTATCGTATGAGATTATCTTGTACCGATCTCAAGGCTCTGAGAGTTTATTGGTCAATGATGCTGAGCTCGTTGAAACGGCGGATAATAAGTTTAATGAGTTTCTAATTACCGGAAATTTAGATAATACAGTACCTAGTGGAACATCTGTTGTAATTAGTTCTGGAAGTACAGCTAATGACTGGGTCTTTACAAGTGGTAGAGATTCTACTTTAAGTATAAATATGGACTTATCATAATGATGAAGCGTAGAGATTATGGTGTATCATTGGTTGAAGTGTTAGTAACTATGACAGTTGGGCTAATAGTTATGGTTATGATCGTACAGTCTTTTTTTCAGATGAGAAAGCAAAATGTAAAGTCTGTGCAGAATTTACATTCTTATACAGAAGTCGTTGAAGCTGATAATATCTTTAGAAATTTAATTGATGGGGCATATATATCTGGGAATGCAACATACTCGCCTTGGAAACTATCATCATCTCAAGTGAGTGGTTCAGAAATAGATCCTCTTAGCTATCCTATAATCTATGCCCAAGGAGTTCCATTAGTTACAAATATACCGGCCGATGCTCAAGCAGGTACAGATCTTTTAGTTGTCCAAACAATAGATGATCCACAAATTCTTACAACGACTATAGCTTCTGGATCATCTTCGCTTACTCGCTCAGCAGATGGAGCATCAGCAGTTACTGCAGGAAGATATATGCTACTATCTAGTGAAAGTCACCAAAACCTAATAAGTGCAGATAGTGATGTGGCAAGTGGCTCAACTACAATTAATTTATCGACAAATATTAATCAAAGTTTTCCTGTAGGTGCGACACTATATACGGATTATGTTGTTAAAATTATTTATATTAGAGAGGAAGCTGATAATCAAGGAAATGTTGAGAATGACCTAGTTGAACTAAGTTATGATGGTACTGGGAGTTCAACTCCTAATGTTCTTTTATCTGGAGTCAGTGATTTACAAATCAGTTATATTGGTACTAATGGCCAATGGGTAAGGGTTAGTACTACTCCACCACAAATGCCTGAATGGTACAAACAAATTAGGGGCCTACGCTTCACTTATAACTTAAATGATGAAAGCCATGAAGTAATTGTTGCTTTTCGAGGTCTTGGGGATAATTCAATTCCATAAGCATAATCAATATATGATATAAATGCTCAGACTACATAGCTTAGATAGAGCTATAAGAAGTAATATAAAGTGCAGATGACAGTAATAAATATATTTTGTAGTGTTATCTTGCTCAAGACGTACGTACCAGTTAGCAATCAGTTTTTAGATGTTAATTTTTGATACTGTAGACTTTAATTCAAGGCAATTGTTGTAAGTTTTTAAGAAAGTTAAGTTTAAAAATGATAAATCAATAACTAAAGTATATAATATACAATTAAGATTTTTATAAATATAAGATTTGTCTAGTTATGCGATTTGTAGATGAGGTAGTTGTTAGACTTCAAGCAGGTAAGGGTGGCAACGGCTGTGTTAGCTTCCGTAGAGAAAAGTATGTCCCTAGAGGTGGCCCAGATGGCGGCGATGGAGGACATGGCGGAAGTATTTACCTAAAAGCTGATGAAAATGTAAATACTCTAATAGACTATCGTTATAAGAGAGAATATCAGGCAGAGAATGGTCGTCCAGGTGAGGGGCGTAATTGTTATGGTAAAGCTGGGGAGGATTTGTATCTTACTGTACCAGTTGGCACCAGCGTTTTTGACTCTGAGACAAATAAAAAAATAGGTGAAGTACTTAATCATAATCAAACTCTTAAGATTGCTGAAGGTGGAAAAAGAGGTATTGGTAATACTCACTTTAAGAGCAGCACAAATCAAGCTCCAAGAAAGTTTACATTAGGAGAAGAGGGGGAATATAGAGAAGTCCGCCTAGAGTTGAATTTATTAGCAGATATAGCATTGTTAGGGCTACCAAATGCAGGTAAATCAACCTTAATTCGTTCAGTATCTCAAGCGACTCCTAAAGTTGCAGATTATCCATTTACAACGATGTATCCTCACCTTGGTGTAGTTAAAGTTGGTGTTGATAGTTTTGTTATGGCAGATATTCCTGGAGTTATTGAGGGGGCTGCTGAAGGTGCAGGTTTGGGTTTAAGGTTTCTTAAGCATTTAACTCGAGCTAGATGCGTGTTGCATGTGGTTGATATCTGCCCATTTGATGGTTCAGACCCTGTGGAAAACTACTTTGCTGTCGAGAAGGAGTTGGAAAAGTATAGTCAAGAACTTTTTGACAAACCAAGATTTTTAGTAATAAATAAAATAGACTTATTAGCTGATCAAGTTGAGCAAAAGTGTCAAGAATTTGTCAATAGTATTGGCTATGAAGATAATTATTATGTAATATCAGCAGCAATGAATAAAGGAACACAAGAATTAGCTAAAAAGCTAAATGAATTCTTACAAAAGCAAGAGTAAATATAGATGAAAATAAGAAATCTGATATTTGGTTCACCCATTCCCACAGTTAAGCAAGATGAGCAGAAAATAGGACTATTTTCAGGCTTTGCGATTTTATCCTCAAATGCATTATCATCGGTATCTTATGCAACTGGAGAGGTCTTTATAGTTTTAGCAATAGCTGGAGCTACTGCGGTCTCAAAGTATGCTATAGGTGTTGGCTTGATGGTAATTCTACTAATACTACTTATGGGATTTTCTTATGCTCAAGTTATAAAAGCTCATCCAGAGGGGGGTGGATCATACTCGATAGTAAAATCACACTTTAGTGAGAAGCTACTTTTACTCACTGCAGCATCTTTGATTATTGATTATATACTTACTGTGGCAGTATCTGTATCGACTGCATCTGTAGCTATTAGTTCGGCATTTCCTATGCTAAATGATTATATCGTTGAGCTTGCATTAGTACTACTTGTGTTACTAATGGTTATAAACCTACGGGGTGTTAAATCAACAGCAAGGATCTTTGCATGGCCAACCTATATGTTTATTGCCTCAATACTTATAATGATAGTTGTTGGACTTTATCAATACAGTAACGGCTCTCTTGTAAAGTTTGTATACACACAGGACTATTTTAACCAAATGCATACTTCAATAGGTGTGCTAACAATTACCCTTGTTTTAAGAGCATTCTCTTCTGGAAGTGCTGCTTTGACAGGTATTGAGTCTTACGCAAATGGTGTTTCAGCTTATAAGTCTCCTGTAATGTCAAAAGCTATATTTGGTATTATCTTGATGACTTTGTTATCTATAGTTATGTTCGCAGGTGTTACATTTATTGCTACTAAAACAAAAATATATCCGGCTTTTTCAGAAAGTGTATTATCACAAGTAGCCCATCAGGTTTTAGGAAATGGTATTTTATATTACTTCTTACAAGCATCTACATGTTTGATACTTTTAATGACAGCAAACACTTGTTTTACCGGTTTCCCTACTTTAGCATCAATTATGAGTAAGGATCAGTACCTTCCTGAGCAGCTTCAGCGTGTTGGAGATAGATTTGCCTTTAGAAATGGTATTATAATGCTAACGATTTTATCAGCTGTTTTAGTTGTTATCTTTGATGCCCAGGTTAGTAAACTGATTCCATTATATGCGTTCGGTGTGTTTATTGCATTTACCCTTTGTCAGGCTGGCTTAGTTAAGTTTTGGTATAGAAATAAACGCCAATATAAGAGCTGGGGCTTTAGAGCATTTGTAAATGCCTTTGGCTGTGTAGCTACATTTGTTGTACTAATAACGATTGTTGAAAGTAAATTTTTTGAAGGTGTATGGATTGTCATAATAGCTATATTAGTTATTATGTTTGGCTTATATTCAATTAAAAATCATTATATTAAGAGAGAGAAGAGCTTAGCTCTAAGTGTTGATGAAGCAATAGTAAATGCTTGTGTGTATGAGAATGCAAAACCTAAGATTGTAATTTTAGTGTCACGTATTCACCGAGGTACAATAGAAGCTTTAAGATTAGCAAGAAATATATCAGATGACATTACCCCTGTTTTTGTTTCAGCTAATGAGAAAAAAATAACAAAGATAAAATCTCAATGGAAGAATTTAGCGTTTAAAGAAAAACTCTTGATAATGCGACCTGTATATAATTCGTTTATTACTCCAGTGTTACAGATTTTGCATAAAAATGATTTAAGAGATCCTGAAAGAGGTTACTCTGTAGTCGTTATACCTGAGGTTGTTAATACAAAATGGTGGCATTTCTTACTTCATAATCAAAACTCTCGTATGGTTAAGTTAGCGATTGCTGCAATGGATAAGAAAGATAAAAGAACAGCTTCAAGAGTAGTTATTTCGGTACCATATAAAGCAGAATAGCTAATGAAAGCCTTCTTTATAAACTATTGGGTAATATCTAAAGGTTTCTGGAAAAGTAAGGCTGGAATAGTGGCTCTAACTGTACTTTCAATATGTGCAGTTTTTGAGCTTTCAAGTGTTGCACTAAATGTTTACTTGAACCACTGGTATGTTGCTTTTTATAACGCTATTGAGCAGTATGATAAACCATCACTTATTCATGAGCTTATTGTATTCTCATTTATTACATCTGGTATGTTAATTAATAGTTTCTTAGCATATCTTTTAGGCCAGTATTTAATTATATATATTCGAAAACCATTAACCGAGAGCTATGTTAGTGAGTGGCTTAATTCTAAGAGTTATCTAAATTATTCTCGAAGCTATGATAATCCTGAGGAGCGTATAAGTTATGACATTTTACAATTCATCTCTTTATCAAAATACCTTTTTTTAAAAACTGTTCATTGTATCGCGACGCTTATTTGTTTTGCGATCATTTTGTGGCAGTTATCAGGAGTATTATCATTTTCACTGTATGGATATCAGATTCATATTTATGGCTACTTATTTTTGGTTGCAGTTATATTGGGTGTGGTTAATGTTATATTTGTTTTTAGAATAGGAAGGCCTTTGAAGAACCTTTTATATAGTCAACAGAAATATGAGGCTGATTTTAGATATGGACTTTCTGTTGTTAGAAATAATAAGACAGCTATATATGATAGTCAGTCGGAGAAAAAAGAATTTATTTCATCGAAAAAACACTTAAATAAAATTGTTCAAAATTTTTATCAAGTAACTTTTAGAAGAGCAAAAATTGATATTGTAAGAAGTTTTTTTATTCAAATTTACTCTCTAGCTGGGATTATACTTGCATTACCAAGGTATTTTGCAAGAAGCATTAGTTTTGGGCAGGTAATGCAGGTTAATTCGGCATTTTATAATGTTATCTCACCAATGCTGTTTTTAGTTTTTGGCTATGAGGAGCTTGCTGAGTTAAGAACTAATGTTTCAAGACTTGCGGAGCTTAAAAAATCCATAATTGATTCTAAGAGTAAAAATAATATCAGACAAATAGACCACGCTCAGCAGCATTTAGTAGTTTTAAAAAATTTATCAGTAACAAAAGGCTCTGGTGTTATGCTAAAGAATATTAATATAGCTTTAGATGATAATGGGTGTATACTTCTACATGGTAAAACAGGTATAGGCAAGACTAGCCTATTAAGAGTTATAAATGGACATAGTGATAATTTTAAAGGTAAAATTACTTTTAATAAGTCTCCTAAGATGCTTTTTTTATCACAAAGACCATATTTTCCTGAAGATGATTTTAAAAGAGCTGTATTTTATCCTTCTTTTTCAAGCATTCCATCAGATGATGAATTTATCAAGATATTAGGATATCTTGGGGTTACATATTTAGAGAAGTTTATAGGAGCAGTTCACGATTGGCGTAATGTACTCTCATCAGGAGAGCAACAAAAGCTATGCTTCTGTAAAGTCTTTACTAAAAATTATGATTTGGTACTTATAGATGAAGCTACATCAAATATGGATTCAGATTCTGAAAGAGTAATATATTCGTTATTAAAGTCTAAAAATATTGCTTATATTTCTGTTAGTCATAACACAAGAGTTAAACAATATCATAATAAAGTTATTGAGTTGATTAATGATTAATTAGTAAGTGGACAGCTATACTAGCAAAATAACCAATAGCAATAACCCATGTCCATTTTAGATGTCCCATAAAAGTATACTTACCTTTTGATTTACCCATCACAGCTACACCAGCAGCTGATCCGATAGCCAAGAGACTACCTCCAACACCTGCTGTAAGAGTTATCAGCAGCCATTGAGCATGTTCTAAAATGGGGTTCATACTTAATACAGCAAACATCACAGGAATGTTATCGACTATTGCTGAAAGTATACCTATTATGGTATTTGCTTGCGTATGTGCTGAAAATATACTTGGAGCAATAGATTGCATATCTGTATAGATGTATTGCGAAGCTATTCCTAGGTAGCCAAGAGCTGCAAGGCCTTGAACAGAAACTAATATTCCGTAGAAAAATAATAGAGTATCCCATTCAGCTTCTTTAACCTTATCAAAAATATCAAAAGCATGAGGAGGCATCTTACGTCCTCGGGGATTTCTACTTTCATGAGCTATCTTTAAACCATAGAAATAGTTGTAAATCATTACATAGCCAAAGCCAGTCATCATACCTAGAGATGGTGGTAAGTGAAGGATATGCTCAAATGAAACAGCTGTAGCTATTGTAAGTATAAATAGAATTATTACCGGTATAGCGCCACGCTTTAGCTCAACTTTGTCTTCAACTATTGATTGGGCTTCCATTTTTGGTAAAAAGAAACTCATAATGATTGCAGGAACCAAAAAGTTAACTAGTGATGGTAAAAATATAGCAAAGAACTCAGTAAAGCCGACAACTCCCTTCTGCCATACCATTAGTGTTGTAATATCACCAAATGGCGAGAATGCACCGCCGGCATTTGCGGCAACTACAACGTTGACACAAGCCATTGTGACAAATTTTTTATTATCTTTACCTATAGAGATAACTACTGTACTCATAACTAAAGCAGTAGTTAGGTTATCAGCAACTGCAGATAAAAAGAATGAGATAATCCCTGTTAGCCAAAAAGTACCTAAAAAGCCAAAGCCAGCTCTAAGCAGAGAACTTTTTAGTTTTGCAAAAACATTTCTATCTTCCATAAGGTTTATGTAAGCCATTGCAACCAATAAGAAAAGTAATAGCTCGCCATACTCAGTCATTATGTGATTGAAATTACTATGAACAATATTATCTGCACCAATCGACTCACCAACAATTGCTACTAAAATCCAAATTACGCCAGCTGCTACAATTACAGGTTTTGATTTATTAAGCTTTGTAAAATCTTCGGTCATAACTAGTAGATAAGCTAGAATAAATACTACAACGGCAGCTATTGCTAGAGGGTGGCTAGTAGCATTAACACTGACAGCATTAAGTGTAGATTCACTATCACTTGCAAAAGTCAGTAGTGGTAGCATTATTATAGGTAGAGCTAATATAAGTTTTCTAAACATTATTTATCTAAAGAAATTATTTATGACGATCATTATAACATTGTGAGCTATTTAATTTATAAAAATTCAGTCACTAGTTTGTTTAATAAAGTATGAAAACAAGGTAAATTCTAAATTAGTAAAATATTTTAAATATTCTGTTATAATACTCCGTTATCTAATAATACTATCAATATGGAGGTTCTTATGTGGAAATATTCTCCATTAAAGACAATTCTTATTTTAGGGCCTATGGTTTTTGCTTTTGCATTAGCTATGGATGTTTATATGCCCGTTCTACCAGAGATGCGTGAAGCACTAAACACCACTCAACAAATGGTACAGGTTACATTATCTTTATTCTTAGTTGTTACAGGTGTGGGTCAGTTATTTTTAGGACCATTATCTGACCAACTAGGTAGGTTTAAGGTTATTTTATTATCATCAATACTATTTGTAATTGGGTCAATTTTATGTGCCTTATCAACTACTATTGATTTTTTAATACTCTCAAGAGTTATTCAAGGCTTAGGATGTTGTGGTTTATCTGTGTGTGCTTTTGCTATTATTAGGGATGCTTACTCAGGTAAGACAAGCTCGATGATATATAGCTTTATCAATGCAATTATTTCTGTCTCACCAATTATAGGACCTCTTATTGGTGTTCAGTTAGCTACGCATTTTCAATGGCAGTCAGCTTTTATTTTCTTAACGGGCTTGGCAATTATAGCTTTTCTAATTGTTGTTATCTTTGTAAAAGAAAGCTTGCCTATTGAAAGGCGCAAAAAAATGTCATGGGATGTTTTTGCAAGGTATTTATATGTAGGTAAATCTTTACAGTTTTGGGCTTATTCTTTGACTGCTGTTTCAGGAATGGCTTCATTTTTTATACTATTTTCAATGACTCCTTATATTATTAACTATCTTGGCTATTCAATTTCAAAAATATATGTTGTTTTTGGATCAGCAGGTGTGGCGTTTTTAGTAGGGTCATTACTATCCGGAGCTATTGTTAATAAGCTTGGAGTTTATAATACTGCAATATTTGGAGTTGCTTGTGTTTTTGTTGCAGGTATAACATCTTTAACTATATATATGATCTATGGTTTGACACTTTGGGGCTTCTTTGCACCATGTTTCTTTGCTACGTTTGGTGCAGCTTTTACTACAGGAACGGGAGCTAGTGGCAGCTTAGAACCATTTTTTGAGATAGCAGGAGTTGCTGCAGCTTTATTTGGTACTATGGAATTTGCAATTAGTGGTGTTATAGGAAGTATAGCAATGCTTTTTCCAGCAACAAGCTCTTTGCCTATAGCTATTACAATGATTGTTATGTCTATAGTGTGTTTTATACTTTTGTTATTGATAAAATGCAAAGTGAAGTAAGAATATAAAAGATTTTAATTATTTAAGATTTTTGATCATTAAAGCAAACTTCATGCCTTCAGCTGAGACATTATCAAATTTGATTTTAGCCTGATAACCACTTCCTTTTGCTTCTTCCATATGTCTACCATCTTTATCTAGCATATTATCTAGGATGATTTCACTACTACCTGATGGTAGCATCAACTCGATACTATCTCCGATTTTCATCTTATTTCTCACATTTACATTGGCATAACCAGTATGTTCGTCAAAATCAGTAATTTCACCGACAAACTGCTGCGTTGAGCTACGAGAGTCAGAATTTTCATATTTTTGATATTCGTCATGAACATGGCGACGATAGAAACCTTCTGTATAGCCACGATGAGCAAGCCCTTCAAGTTTATCCATAAGAGTCATGTCAAAAGGTTTGCCTGCTAAGGTATCTTTGATAGCTTGATCATAGAGTTGGGCAGTTCTTGCAGCATAGAAAAATGACTTTGTACGTCCTTCTATTTTGAAGCAGTCAACCCCCATTTTTGTCATTGCCTCGACATGTTGGATTGCTCTTAGATCTTTTGAGTTCATGATGTATGTACCATGCTCATCTTCAAACATAGGGTTATACTGGCCAGGCTCTTTGTCATTCTCTATTAGCATGACTTTATCAGATGGTTGACCTATACCAAGAGTTGATTGTACCTGTACTGGCTCAAAATCACCCCAGTCATTTTGTTTTGCCTCTGCAACTTTATAGTTATTTCTACAAGCATTATTACAAACACCTTGGTTAGGGTCTCTGTGGCTATAGTATCCAGATAGTAGGCATCTACCGGAGTAAGCCATACAAAGTGAACCATGAACAAAAGTCTCAATCTCCATATCAGGGACATTTTCTTTTATCTCAGCCACCTCACGCAGTGATAGTTCTCTAGATAAAACAACTCTTGTTATTCCAAACTTTTGCCAAAACTTTACGGTTTCGTAGTTTACAGCATTTGCCTGGACAGATAGATGTATTTCTTGATCAGGAAAGTGCTCGCGTATAAGCATGATCATGCCAGGATCAGACATAATCATAGCGTCTGGCTTTAATGCCATGACAGGAGCTATATCTTTTATATATGTTTTAATTTTTGCATTATGTGGGGCAATATTGTTTGCCAGCATTATTTTTTTACCCTGTACATGAGCCTCATTTATGGCAGTCTCAAGAATTTCTAGCTTTGAGAACTCATTATTTCGTGCTCTTAAACTATATCTTGGTTGACCAATATATACAGCATCAGCACCGTATGCAAAAGCATAACGCATAGCTTTTAACGTTCCAGCTGGAGATAGAAGTTCAGGTCTTTTCATTATTGTTTATCCTTTGATGTAGTATTTATCAATTTAATTTTTAGATTGTGAATAATTTACACAAAGAATTTTAACTTTTTATTGTTTATCTATAAAGTTTTATTTTTTGATAAGAGAATAGATGAAAAAGCAGATAACAGGTAATCCAATAACGATAAAATAAGTTACTATAAGCCCATTATATCCATAGTGAGTTAGATGCGATGCGATACCTGTAAAAATAAAAGCTAATAGATTTTGTGTAAGTCCAATAGCGGATGCTGCGGTGCCTCTTCGAAGAGGGTGTTGATGAAGAGCTTCACTAACTAAGTTAGGCATAGCTATTCCAGCACTGATTGTGAAAATAAAGAAAGGTGTCATCAATAACCATCCCGAAAGTGCTATTCCTATTAGGCTTGAAACTATCACAGTAATAAGAGCTAGTACAGCTATACTATTTGTAATCAAAAATATTCTAATAAAAGATATATTTGCTTTTAGAAAAGCTTTTGATAAGAAGCCTCCAATAATAAACGCAACTGATATTGGGATAAAGAATAAACTAAACTCTTTTGTTGAAAAATGTAGTTTAGTTAGTAGGAAAGGCACTTCTGATATGTACATATAGACTGATAGGTATACAAAAGAGCTAGCTATTGTTAGAACTAAAAACTCTAAGTTATAGAAAACATGTCCATATTGTTTTAGTACAGATAGGATAATATGACTTTGATGATGGTCATCTCTTTTTTTAAGAGTTTCAGGTGGAAGTTTTAACTGAGCTGTTAAAGCAAGCATTGCCACTGCTAAAATTGTTAAAAAAATGAAAATGCCATGCCAAGAAGTATAGGATATTATTATTCCACCAACAAGAGGGGCTAGCGCTGGCATTGAGCCAATTATTATAAACCCTGAGCTTATAATATGCTTTGCTTTTTGTTCAAAAAATATAAATGCAAATAGCTGCCATAATGAAAGGGCGCTAGCAGCACTTAATCCCTGTAAAAGTCGAGCTATCATAAACATATGAATATTAGTCGAGAAAATCGCAAGGATGCTTGCTAAAAGATAAATAGCAAGCCCAAAACCAAGTATTTTCTTAGGGTTTATATGGTCAGATAAAGCACCATATGTTGGGATGCCTATAGCAAGACCTAGCATATATAAGCTAATAGTCATGCCCATATAAGCTTTGGTTGTCATAAAGCTTGCTTGTAATGCAGGTATTGCTGGTAAATATATATTTACAGTTAGTATAGATAATAATGGGAGTGTTGCAATCTAAGCAATAATTGGAGTAAATTTTGAAAATCTACATTTCTTGTCTAAAAAATGACTA
>NZ_JBGCTX010000059.1:0-14391 GCF_041102755.1 Francisella sp. 19X1-34 | reverse complement strand
TGTAAACAATGCTTTTACTCATCTTATGGCTGCTCTAGCTCAGTTTATTATTTCTCCAATTAAAATCAATAATTATATATATTTAGACATGAAGTAATTATCGAACTGAGGTTAGTTAAATAGATTTGAGTATAGAAGTTTATTTAAGAAAGGCTGTTGCTTGTTTACTATTTCAGTTAACTGATAGTTACAAAGATATGTTAAAATCGTGGAATTGAATTAATTTAAAGAAATTTAAATATTATGTTTGATAATCAGACCTTTTTATTCTATGACTTAGAAACAAGTGGTATAAATAATTCTTTTGACCAGGTTTTACAGTTCGCTGCAATTAGGACAGATCTTGATTTTAATGAGATTCAAAGATTTAATTTCTTTGTTAAACTAAACCCTGATACTACTCCATCACCAATGGCAACAATCACTCATCATATCTCAATTGCTCAGGCAAATACTGGAATATCTGAGTATGATGCTATTCGAAAAATTCATAAAATAATAAATACTCCAGGGACTATCAGCATTGGTTATAATACTCTTGGTTTTGATGATGAATTTCTAAGATTTGCATTTTATAAAAATATGCTGCCACCATATACGCATCAATTTAAAAATAACTGCTCAAGAGCTGATTTATTTCCTATAGTTGCCTGTTATAGTGCATTTTTTAAAGAGGGGTTAAAGTGGCCTAAAGTTACAGATAGTGATGGTCAAGAGAAAATATCATTAAAGTTAGAGAATCTAAATCAAGAAAATAATTTCTACAGTGATGGTAGAGCTCATGATGCTATTACAGATGTGATTGTAACCGTAGAGCTTGCTAAAAAATTAAAATCAGCAAATCCAAAAATGTGGCAATTTTTATTGGATAAATTCAATAAACAAAACGATGAAACTACTTTATCACAGTTAGATATTGGAGTGCAGCTAGGAGATCGTGGGTATAAACAAGCTATAGCAATTAGTGGTATTTTTGGTTCTAAAAATAATTTTACATCAGCAATTTTAGATTTAGGACAGCATCGACATTATAAAAATCAAGAAATATTTTTGCGTTTGGATAGTTATCTTTTTAGTGAATTTATAGAAGAGTTTGGAAGTTTAGAAGCTGAGCACTGGCGTTTAACAATTAATAAAAAATGGGGGGATATCCCATTAATTTTACCTGCAAAGACGCGTTTTGTTGGTAAATTACCACAAGAAAGATTGGAGCTTATTAAAGCAAATAAAGAGTTTATAAAAACTAATCCTGAAGTTTTTGCTAACTTTGTTGATTATGTATTAGAGTATAAATATTCAGAAATTGAGAATATCGATGTTGATGCAGCTATTTACCAAAGTGATTTTATGACGAGTGCAGATGAGAGAGGGTGTGATAAGTTTCATAACTCTGCTATTTATCAAAAAGCACAGATGCTTAATCAATTACCTGGTAAATTCTATAATAGAGCTATACGTATAATTGGAAGGTTAGATTTTGCAAAGCTACCTGAAAAAGCACAGATGGAATTTCAGGAATATTTAAATAAAATTGTAAGCTTAGATAATGATGAATTATTAGTAGATCATCGTGGCAAGACTCGTAAAACATTAGAAGATATTTATCAAGAAATGCAAGATGTACGTATGAATCGTGATCTAACAGAAGAGCAACAAGCTTTGTTGTGTGAGTTAGAAGAGTATTTATTCTAGAAAGATTCATATTCCTAACATTTTAAGCTGGTATGTAAGGTTTTATTCCATGTATTAATTGTCCTAGTTTTATGCTTTGGTTATAATGTTATAAATTAGTTTAACTATGTGAATAATTATGGTTGATAAATCTCAATATGTTTTACCTAAAGTTTGGCAACAAGATGATAGTTTAAAAGGTAAGTGGGCGGCTATTAATAGACCTGTATCAGGAGCTACTCATACTAAAGAGTTACCTGTTGGTAAAAAACCTATTCAACTTTATTCTCTAAATACACCGAATGGGATAAAAGTAAACATAATGCTTGAAGAGCTTTTAGAACTTGGTATTGATGAAGCTAGCTATGATTTTCATAAGATTAGCATTTCTGATGGTAAGCAGTTCTCTAGTGGCTTTGTAGATATAAACCCTAACTCTAAAATACCAGCACTAGTTGATCAAAGTAGTGAAAATGAAGTTATTTTATTTGAGTCTGGTGCTATATTACTTTATTTGGCTGAGAAGTTTAATAAACTAATACCTGAAGCTATATCTGATAGGGCTAAATGCTTATCATGGTTATTCTGGCAAGTTGGTAGTGGGCCGTATTTAGGGGGAGGTTTTGGCCATTTTTATAAATATGCTCCTGAAAAAATCAAGTATTGTATTGACAGATTTACTATGGAAGCTAAACGCCAACTAGATTTGTTAGATAAACAATTAGACGGCAACCAATACATATGTGGTGATCAATATACTATAGCAGATATTGCGATATTTCCTTGGTATGGAGGAGTTGTTTTAAATAAAGTATATGAAGCTGCAGAATTTTTAGATGTAAAATCTTATAAAAATTTAAATCGATGGGCAGAACAGATTAGTCAAAGACCAGCTGTTAAAAGAGGTTTATAGAGCCTAATAAATATATTTTACTTTTTAGCGTAAAGTTAATAAAAATTAGCTGTCAGATCAAATAATATTAATAAATTAAATAGAGATATTCGTGGTGTAATGGAAGCAAGCAAATTTAATTTAGTGACAAAATATAGCCCAAGTGGTGATCAGCCTGAAGCAATTAAATCAATTGTTAAGGGAGTGAATAATGGCTTGCATCATCAAGTTTTATTGGGGGTTACAGGTTCTGGTAAAACTTATACAATGGCAAATGTAATACAACAAACTCAAAAGCCATGCTTAATCTTAGCACATAACAAAACTTTAGCAGCACAGCTATATTCAGAGTTTAAACAGTATTTTCCAGATAATGCAGTTGAGTATTTTGTTTCATATTATGATTATTATCAGCCAGAGGCTTATGTAGCAGCATCTGATACGTATATAGAAAAAGATTCATCAGTGAATGAACACATTGAGCAAATGCGACTATCTGCAACAAAAGCTATTTTAGAGCGAAATGATGTAATAATTGTTGCAACAGTTTCAGCAATCTATGGTTTAGGTGATCCTGAGCAATATATGCAAATGCTTTTGCATTTAAAGGTAGGTGAAGAGTTAGGGCTTAAAAAAGCTCAGACAAAGCTTATAGAAATGCAGTATTCACGTAATGATATGGATTTCAGTCGAGGTAGTTTTCGTGTTAGAGGTGAGATATTAGATATTTTTCCAGCAGACTCTGAAAAAGATGCTATTAGAGTAGAGTTTTTTGATGATGAGATAGAGGCAATTAGCTTAATTGACTCATTAACTTCTAAAAAGATTAAAGCTATTCATAGAGCAACTATATTTCCTAGTACTCACTATGTAGCCTCTAAAGAGCGTAAGGAAATCGTGATAGAGGAAATAAAAAAAGAGTTAAAAGAAAGAGTTAAGTATTTCGAGGAAGAGGGTAAACTTCTCGAAGCTCAAAGAATTGAGCAAAGAACAAAATATGATATTGAAATGATTCAAGAGCTTGGCTATTGTACAGGTATTGAGAATTACTCGAGGCTTCTTTCAGGTCGTGAACCAGGTGATCCACCACCTACACTAATAGACTATTTGCCAGAAAATGCTCTTGTTATTGTTGATGAATCTCATGCTACATTGCCCCAGTTTGGTGGTATGTATAAAGGGGATCTTTCGCGAAAATCAAATTTAGTAAATTATGGTTTTAGGCTACCATCGGCATTAGATAATAGACCTTTAAAGTTTGATGAGTTTGAGAAACTTCTACCTCAGACGGTTTATGTTTCAGCAACTCCAGCAAATTATGAGTTAGATAGATCTGAAAATACAGTTGAGCAGATTAATCGTCCGACAGGATTACTTGATCCGGAGGTTTTTGTTCGTCCTGTCGCAATACAGGTTGAAGATGCTTTATCTGAGATAAATAAGGCAATTGCAAAAGAAGAAAGAGTACTAATCACAACATTAACTAAGAAAATGGCAGAAAACCTTACAGAATATTTATCTGAGCATGGAGTTAATGTTAGATATCTACATTCAGATATAGATACAGTTGAACGTGTTCAGATCATTCATGATTTGCGTCATGGTGTATTTGATGTGCTTGTAGGAATAAACCTTTTAAGAGAAGGTTTAGATATGCCAGAAGTTGGAGTTTTGCTTATTTTTGATGCTGATAAAGAAGGATTTTTACGTTCTGAAAAATCACTTATACAGACGATTGGTAGAGTTGCAAGAAATCAAAATGGTCGAGCAATTTTATATGCAGATGTAGTTACAAAATCGATGAAAAAAGCTATGGATGAAACTCTGCGTCGTCGTCATCTTCAAGATGAATATAATCAAAAACATAATATTACACCTAAAACAATTATTAAAAATATTGATGATATGCTTGACAGCTCACCTGAGATGCAAAAACGAGCATATAAAAATAATTCGCGTTTAAAGGTTGATGATGTCGATGTTTCGGCTATACTAGGTATGACAGAAGCTAGTAAGGTTATTAGAGCTCTAGAGAAACGTATGCGTGCTCACGCAAAAGAGCTAGAGTTTGAAAAAGCAACCTTAATTAGGGACAAGATTTCTGAAATAAAAAAAAAGTTTATTAATTTATAATTTTTAAGAAGAAGTAATTATTATATTATGGCAATAGAGAGTAAGTTAAAAAAAGACCGGCTTTTTTTGCGTTTTACTTGGGCAAGGTTAAGAAACTACTTGATCAGGGCAAAGAAAAGCTTATATTCATCAATTATACTTTGTGGCTTAATTGTTGGAGTTGATTTATATTTAGGAAATGTTGAATTTGTAGCACAATCTTTACAAATTGCTATAACTTTGGCAGTTATACTATTTGTATTTTTCTTTTTGATAACAAAGGATGATAACCCTGTTGATATTATTATTTCTGGGGCAGAAGGTGAAACAACTGTTTTAGACGAGCTAAAGAAATTAGATAATAATTTTGTTTTATTTAACAGAGTTATTTTACCAGATCAAAAATCAACAGTAGGAAATCGTGAGTTAGATTTTATAGTAATATCACGTAAAGGCATATATATCGTCGAAGTGAAGAATAATCGTGGTTATATTCAAGTTGAGAATATGGCAGAGAGATGGCAAGTTTCAAAAACTTCACAAAACAATAAAGTGTATGCAAAAACCATAAAGAACCCAATTAGACAAACTTTTGCTCAGAAAAAAGTACTACAAACATATTTGTATAAGCAAAGAATCTACATAAAAGGTATACCTGTGGTAACTATTGTTATCTTTGCAAATGATGATGCTCAATTGAGTGAGAATTTTATTGCAGATGATGCAAACCAAGCGGTACTATCTTTGAAAAACCTATTACCTTTTATCAAGGCAAAAGAAGAATATCTTGAAAAGATGCCATCTCGTTCACGTAAGAAAATCATCAGAAAGCTTGAGAAAAAATAATGCAAAATGATAGACCTATAGGTGTCTTTGACTCTGGTATTGGTGGGTTAACCGTAGTTAAAAATCTAATGGAGATACTCCCAGACGAAAATATTATTTATTTTGGTGATATTGCAAGGATTCCATACGGCACTAAGTCCCGAGCAACTATTCAAAAGTTTGCAGCTCAAACAGCAAAGTTTCTTATTGCACAAGAGGTTAAAGCCATAATAATAGCCTGTAATACAATATCTGCACTTGCGAAAGATATTGTTCAAGAAATTGCTAAAGAGGTTCCTGTGATTGATGTAATAAGTGCAGGTGTTAGCTTAGTTAGTGATATAAATACCATAGGAGTTATTGCGACACCTGCAACGATAAATAGTAATGCATATGCTTTACAGATTCATAAGAATAATCCTCAAACAGAAGTTTATAGTACACCTTGTGGTCTTTTTGTATCAATGATAGAAGAAGGTTTCATTGAAGGACAAATAGTTGAGTTAGTTGCAAGGCAGTACCTTGAGTATTTTAATGATAAAGATATTCAGGCACTTATCTTGGGTTGTACACATTATCCTATTATCAAACAAAGCATATCAGACATTTTAAATGTTGATTTGATAGATCCTTCATTTCAAGCTAGCAAAATTTTAAAGGATTTACTTATTGAAAGAAAGATTTTAAATACATCTGGGTTAGATCCAGAGTATCGATTTTATGTTACAGATATCCCAGTTAAATTCAAGGCTGTGGGTGAAATGTTTTTACAAACACAAATGCAATATCTTGAAATAGTTAATTTAGATTTTTAATAAATTTTTATAGTTTTACCATTTAGATTCTTGACATAGTTGTAGATATAATATTTACTTTAGTCTTGAAGCACAGGGGTGCATAGTTTATTTGAACTATGCTGAGAGGATTTTTTCTAACCCTTTGAACCTGATCTAGTTAGTACTAGTGTAGGAAGTGTAATTTGATTTTGGTCATAACTATTTTATCTATAGTTGTATCAATTATATTCTTAATACTCATCTACCTATACTAGTTTGAATTGAAAAATAGGAGATGAAAATGAATAACTCTAAAAATCAAGATATTCAAACTAATACAGAAAAATCAACACTATCTATAGAGTATTTTAGCTCTGAGAAGTGTTATGTTGAATATCCAAATAAATCAATAAAAGTTCCGTTTAGAAAGATTAAACAGACTGATACTAATATAAATGGAAATATCAGTAACAATCCTGATATCTTTATATATGATACTTCTGGAGAGTATTCATCAGAAGCTCTTGTTGATATAGAAAAAGGCTTAAGTAGGCATAGGCTAGAGTGGCTTGAGCAAAATAAAGATATAGATCAGCTAGATAGTTTTTCTTCAGAGTATACAAATTCTCAGTTTAAAGAAGAAAATTTAAACTTTAAGAATAGACATATTCCTTTTAAGGCAAAAGCAGGTAAGAACGTCTCGCAGATGCACTATGCTAGAAAAGGTATCATTACGCCTGAAATGTATTATGTTGCGATGAGGGAAAATATTCTAAGAGCAAATCTTCATCTTGATAGTGAGTATAAGAATCAACACCAAGGAGTATCATTTGGTGCAAATATACAAAAAGAAATCACACCAGAGTTTGTTAGAGATGAAATAGCAGCTGGTAGAGCTATAATTCCAGCAAATATTAATCACCCTGAGCTAGAACCTATGATTATAGGTAGAAATTTTTTAGTCAAAGTTAATGCAAATATTGGTACATCAGCAGTGACATCATCAATGTTAGAAGAAGTTGAAAAAATGGTGATATCAATAAAATGGGGTGCTGATACTGTAATGGATCTCTCAACAGGGAAGCATATTCATCAAACACGCGAGTGGATTATTAGAAATAGCCCAGTACCTATAGGTACAGTTCCGATTTATCAAGCCTTGGAGAAAGTTAATGGTAAAGTTGAAGATCTAACTTGGGAAATCTATAGAGATACACTGATTGAGCAAGCTGAGCAAGGAGTTAGTTATTTTACAATTCATGCCGGGGTTAGAAAAGCATTTGTAACACTAGCGAGTAGTCGAATCACAGGCATTGTTTCACGAGGTGGATCAATCTTGGCTAAATGGTGCTTACATCATAATCAAGAAAACTTTTTATATACTCATTTTGAAGAGATTTGTGAGATTATGAAAGCATATGATGTAAGTTTTTCACTTGGAGATGGACTACGACCTGGATCTATAAATGATGCAAATGATAGTGCTCAATTATCTGAACTGAGAACTTTAGGGGAGTTAACTAAAATTGCATGGCAGCATGATGTACAGGTTATGATAGAAGGTCCGGGACATGTACCAATGCAGCTTATCAAAGAAAATATGGATTATGAGCTAAAAGATTGTTTTGAAGCACCATTTTATACCTTAGGTCCATTAGTTACAGATATAGCACCAGGATATGATCACATCACATCTGCAATAGGAGCTGCACAAATAGCTTGGTATGGAACAGCTATGCTATGTTATGTAACGCCAAAGGAACATCTTGGTTTACCAAATAAAGATGATGTTAGAGAAGGTATTGTTACTTATAAATTAGCAGCACATGCTGCGGATCTTGCTAAAGGCTTTCCAGGAGCTCAAATTAGAGATAATGCTTTATCAAAAGCAAGATTTGAATTTAGATGGGATGATCAGTTTAATTTAGGTCTGGACCCTGAGAAAGCTAGATATTTCCATGATCAGACTTTGCCTAAGGAAGGACATAAGTTTGCGCATTTTTGTTCAATGTGTGGGCCTAGTTTTTGCTCTATGAAGCTTTCTCAAGACCTTAAAAACTTAAAGCATATAGATGAGTAAAGTAGCAATTATTGGATCTGGTATGATGGGTAGAGTCTTAGCAATAACTTTAGCTAAAACTTATCCTGAGTTGCAGATTGATATATATGATAAAAGTTTGAGCTATAAGCATAGTTGTAGCTATTGTGCTGGAGGGATGTTATCACCGTTATCTGAGCTTATTGCATGTGAAAAGCATGCTTATGAGCTAGGGCATAATAGTTTTGAACTATGGAATAATATAAATAGTTTTATTAATAAGTATTTAAATATTACAAATATATTCGTAAAAGAAGCAAGCACCTATGTAATAGCACATAATCAAGATAGATATGAATTAGATCTTGCAATTAGAAATATTAACTTAAGAGTAGATAAGTTATCTAAAACATTACATCAAAAAGCATGTGAAGATTTTGAAATTTGTGAAAAACGAAATATCTCTTCTAAAGAGCAAGGCATATCTCTATCTAATAGTATTAATGATAATGTAATAAAACTTAAAGAAGCTTTAGTTGATGTGCCAGAATTCTTTAAGTTGTCTAATCAGTTTTTTAAAGCATATGAAAATATAAAGACTTTAGAATTACTTAAAGAAGACTTTTATACAAAAGAATTTGATAAAAGCTATCAACAGGTATTTGACTGTACTGGTTTTCCAAATAACCAGTTAAATAATTTATATGGGTCTAGGGGTGAAGCAATAGTCGTAAAAGTTGCTAATATTAAGTTAAATAGCGTAATTAGATTATTACATCCACGCCATTGTATTTATTTGATTCCAAGAGGAAAAGGTATTTTTTATATAGGGGCTACGTCAATTGAGAGTCAAGATTACTCTGAAATTTCAGTTCAAGGTGTCTTAGAGCTTCTTAGTTCACTAATGATAATAGACAAGCGTTTTGCTGAGGCTCGAGTTATAAAAACACTAACTAATGTTCGCCCAGTAAGTAGTGATGATATGCCTATATTAAAGAGTGTTGGGAAGATAACATATTTAAATGGGTTATCAAGGCATGGATATTTATTTGCTCCAGCATTAGCTAACAAAGTAATACAACAAATTAATAATTTTCAGAGGTAGGAATGCAGATTATTTTTAATGAAAAAAAATTAGAGTTAGAAAATGGTTTAAATATTGATGAATTACTAAAGCAGCAAGCATTTGAGCAGTCATGCTTTGCTGTGATGCTTAATAGTAAGTTTGTTGCTAAAGATAGCTATACTAGTACTTTCTTAAATGATAACGATAGCGTTGTGACTATACAGCCAATGCAAGGAGGATAGTTAATGCTAGATTTGTATGGTGAGAAGTTTAGCTCGCGGTTTATTCTTGGCACTGCATTATATCCAAACCTTTATGTAATGCTTAAAGCTATCTGTCAGTCACAATCACAGCTATTAACAGTATCTGTAAAAAAATCAGTTACAAATGGAAGCTCTCAGAATCAGTTCTGGAATAAATTGCGTCAAGCAGGATGTAAATTTTTACCTAATACAGCTGGATGTAGGAGTGCTAATGAAGCAATAGAAATAGCAGAAGTATCTAGAGAGATTTTTGAAACAAACTTTATAAAAGTTGAAGTTATAGGCGATGATTATAACCTTCAGCCAGATACTATAGAGCTAGTTAAGGCTTGTAGGGAGCTTATAAAAAGAGGCTTTTATGTCTTGCCTTATACTACGGATGATTTAGTAGTTGCTAAATATTTAGTAGATGTGGGATGTAAAGTTTTGATGCCTTGGGCTGCTCCAATTGGAAGCGGTAAGGGTCTTGTTAACCCATATGCATTAAAAGTATTAAGAGAACGTTTTAGTGATATTAAACTAATAGTTGATGCTGGTATAGGTGTTCCATCTGAAGCTTGTGAAGTTATGGAGATGGGCTATGACGGAGTTTTATTAAATAGTGCGGTTGCATTGGCTGGTGACCCTATACTTATGGCTAGTGCATTTAGACTTGCAATAGAGTCAGGAAGAAAAGCTTTTAAATCAAAGAGAATGATTGAAAGAGATCTTGCTTCACCTTCAACAAATTTGTTTGAAACTCCATTTTGGCATCAGGATTAAACTTATGAAAGATATTTTATTAACAATAGGAGGCTCAGATAGTTCATCTGGAGCAGGTATTCAAGCAGATATTAAAACAGCTAGTGATATTGGCGTAAATATAGCTACAGTTGTTAGTTGTGTTACAGCTCAAAACTCTATGACTATTTTAGATATTCAAGAAGTTAGCGCAAATAGTTTTTCACAACAGCTTAATGCAATTGTAGATGACTTTCGTATTAAAGTTATCAAAAGTTCAGTTTTAGTTTCAATTGAGCAGATTGACATACTTATAAATTTTATAAAGACATTCAAAGAAGTTATTTATATTTGTGATCCTATTATGTTTTCAACAACAGGAAAACAGTTAGTTTCACGAGATGTTGTTGAGTATGCTAGATTAAACTTATATCCTTTGGCTGATATTTTGACTCCAAATTTAGATGAAGCAAGAGTATTGTTAGGAAATAAAGATTTTTTAGAGTTAGAGGACTCTTATAATATAGCCAAAGTCATACAGAAAAAGTATCTCTGTAATAATGTATTTCTTAAAGGTGGACATAGTACAGAGAAAGATATCTGTACGGATGTTTATTATAGTAATAACGGTTTTAACTATAGTTTAGTTTCGACAAAGTATCAAGAGAATATTAAAATCAGAGGCACAGGCTGTACATTATCAAGCGCCATTGCAAGCTTTTTAGTACAAGGGTTTGATATCAATAACTCCTTGGTCTTAGCTAAATTATATATTACTAATGCTATTAAAAATTCTCAAAGGTTAGCTATAGGAACAGATTACTTAGCTATTAAAGATTCTTTTAGTTTCAATAGAGATTTCCCAAGAATTTACTTTGATAAAAAATTTTCTGATTTAAGGTTTAAATCAATTAATAAAATTGGCTTTTACCCAATAGTTGATGATGCAAATAAAATTCCTCGTTTAGCTAAGCTAGGTGTTAAAACAATCCAACTAAGAATCAAAGAAAGAGACATTGGTTATGTAGAGAAAAATATTATAAAGGCTATTGAATATCAAAATAAGTATCAGTTACAGCTTTTTATAAATGATTATTATCAGCTTGCTATTAAGCACAATGCTTTTGGTATACATTTGGGTCATGAGGATTTACTAGATTTATTTCACACAGATTATGAGACCTTATTTAAAATTAGCAACTCAAATATAGCTTTAGGGTTAAGTACCCATGACTATTATGAACTTGCGATAGCATTAGCTATCAAGCCTAGTTATATAGCTTTAGGACCTATTTATCCTACTACGACAAAACAAATGAAGTTTGAACCTCAAGGTTTAGCTAAGATCTATCAATGGTTAGATATATTAGATGTGCCTTTAGTTGTAATTGGAGGTATCAAAAAAGAGCATTTAAATGATATCAAAAATATTGGAGCTGATGGTATTTCTGTAGTTAGTCTAGTAGATGAAATCTCAGATAATGAGTTAGAAGAAATAGTAAATTTTTTAGGATGATGATATGGATTTGAATAAAAAATTATCTCAGCAAGAGCAGGATTATTATACAAGACAGTTAATGTTAAAAGACTTCGGAGCTGAGAGTCAGATAAAGTTAAAAGAATCATCTATTTTACTTATAGGAGTGGGGGGTGTAGGATCACCTGTAGCTACTTATTTAACTGGTTTAGGGATAGGTTCATTAACAATCGTAGATGATGATATCGTAAGTTTTTCAAATTTACATAGGCAAGTGCTATTTGATATCGATAGTATAGGTGAATTTAAAGCAACTATAGCTAAAAATAAGCTAGAAAAGTTAAATCCATATGTACAAATAGATACTATTACAGATAGGTTAACATTAGAAAATGCATCTAATTTTGATATCCATAAGTTCGATTTAATCATAGATACAAGTGATAATTTTGAAACTAAAATTCTATCAAATAAGCTCTCTATAGCTAACAAGGTTACCTTACTATCAGGAGGAGTTCAGGGGTTTAATTTTCAAATAGGGATCTTTAATATAAATAATCATACAGCATGTCTGAATTGTTTATACCCAGAGATGAATCAGTTAACAAATAGTGAGAGGGTTGGTGTATTAGGAGTTACAGCTGGGTTAGAGGGTATGATGTTGGTAAATATTGCTACTAATTTCTTACTAAATAAAAATGAATTTTTAGATTCTACTTTATATACGTATGATTTAAGAAAAATCGAGCTCAAAAAATATAGTTTAGTTAAAAATAAAGACTGTGGTTTATGCCTGCTATAGAGATTCTAAATTAGATAAAAACCTTGTATGATGTTTTAAATACATATTTAATAAGTTTAGAAAAATGTACGATAAAGATAGTAGAAATGTTATTTTATTAGCTGGAATCGGAGCTATTTTAGAGTTTTATGATTTTGTCTTATATATGATTTTTTCTAAGGAAATATCAGCAACTTTTTTTGCAGAGATTACCAACCCAACAGTCAAAGCCTTTTTGACTATATTGATATTCTCTATAGCATATTTAGTAAGGCCTTTTGCAGGGACAATACTTGGTATTATTGGAGATTTGATAGGACGAAGACGCCTTTTACTATTTACGATATTGCTTATGGGAAGCTGTTCACTTTGTATGGGCTTAATGCCTGGTTATGCTCAATTGGGCTTATTTGCAAGTTTTGCATTTGTAGTCTTACGTATTATGCAGGGTATAGCTCTAGGTGGTGAATTGCCAGGTGCTTATGTTATTGTATATGAGTCTGTAAAAGGTAGGATAGGGTTTGCTACAGCTATAGTTTTTGTATTTGTAACAGCAGGATTTTTATTTTCTGACTTTATAGGCTTTTTATTAGAACATTTCTTTGGTAGTTATGCTTGGAGGGTAGGGTTTATAATAGGTGGTTTGTTAGGCTTTGTCGGTTATTATGTTCGTAGAAATCTTCAAGAAACTCCAGAGTTTGAAAATATTGATAATCAAAAGAGACATTCTTTTGGATCTTTAGTTTCTACTTATAGAGCTAATCTTTTTTCTGGGATATGTATGGTTATTACTGTTGCTTTTGGTGGAGTTATTTTAGGTACATATATACATGATTTTATTGGATATCTGCTACCTAGTTATAATTCTGGACAGATTTCTTTAATTTTAATACCTAGTGCTTTAGTGCTTACTTGTTTTACCTTCATCTTTGGTTATATGTCTGATAAAGTTGGAATAGCTAAGATGTTTATTACAGGAGTGATAATCATGACAGTAAGTATATTTCCAGTATTTTATTTAATGGATCGTTTTAATACAGATTTTTATATTATTTTAGCTTCAACTATTATTATGCTGTTGTATGCTTTAGTAACAGCTAGCTTTATATTTTTATTATGTGATCTTTTTCCTACTGATGTGCGGTTATCAGGAGTGGCTTTAAGTTATAATTTAGCTTTTGCAATAGTTGGTGGTCTTGCTCCTTTAGTGAGCACAACTATCATTACATTAACTCAATATCACTTTTTAGGACCTGCTATAGTTGGTATAGTTTGTGGTTTAGTAGGCTTGTTGGGAATATGTATTTATCTTAAGAAAGGAGGTTATCATAAAAATAATAAAGATATGATAGTTAAGTTATAATTTATAAAGGTTTATGATAAACACTAAAGTCACATTCTACAGCTAAAAGATGGCAAGTGTGTGGAAATAAATTCTCAAATGGTTCTAAACAATAGTGTTTATATCCGCGTTTTCTATACCATTTTTTGAGTTTTTCTTTATTTTCATTTATATAGTGTTTAGGTGTAAGTAGCTCAAGTCTCATTATTTTAAAATCATTATCTTTAGCCCAGTTTTCAGCAGCATCAACAAGCTTGTTACCAACACCTAGACCTCTATGATTTAAGTCTGTGGCGAGCATTCCAAATTCAGCAACATTTTGAGAGAATTTTGTAACTTTTATAGATCCTATAATTAACCTCAGTTCGATAATTACTTCATGTCTAAATATTTATAATTATTGATTTTAATTGGAGAAATAATAAACT
>NZ_JBGCTX010000058.1:0-14609 GCF_041102755.1 Francisella sp. 19X1-34 | reverse complement strand
ATTCTGTAAATCCCTTATTGTTATATTTAAAATATATAACCTAATTAAAATTTACACAATTATCTGTAAAGACCCTTTCCTAGGTCAACTATTTAATTTATCCTGTATTATTTAGACAAAATCTTCATCAACTTCGTTAAATGACATTCCTTTCTTTAGGTATATACTGCTTTATTAATCCATTTAGATTCTCAATACTACCTCTTTCAAAAGAAGCATATGGGTTAGTAAAATAATAGTCCAAATCTAATTCTTCTGATATGTTTTCATGATTCATAAATTCATTACCATTATCTGATGTTATTGATAAAACATCATAATCTTTAAATAAATCTAATATGGCTTGTTCAACTATATCTACATGTTTTGAATCTAGGTTCTTTAACATACAAAATCTACTCAATCTATCCACTGTGGTTAATATAGCTCCTTTATTCTTAGGACCTACAATTAAATCTATTTCAAAGTCTCCTAGCCTTTCTCTTGTATTTATTTCTTCAGGCCTAATATTAATTGATTTTCTATTTTTTATCTCGCCTTTATACTCTTTAAGGTCATAGTTATACTTACCCCTACGCATATGATTGTATAATTCACCGCTATTAGCTTTATCTTTTTCTATGTATGAATATATTCAAGTATAACTTACGCTAAGTTCATGGTTAACTAATAACCAGCCAGATATTTGTTCCGGAGACCATTGGTGATCTAAAATCTTTTTCTCGATAACAGCAATTATTTCTAAAGATAGAGCTTGATGTCTATGTCTTGCCATATTTGAACTGGCTATATTATTAGCATATTAGTAATCATAAACACCAGAGCAATCTGTTTTTGATATTTCTCTATAGATGCTAGTTTTGTTTCGCCCTAGATAATCTGCAATATATGGGGCTTTATCTCCTTGATCTAATAATGCTTTTATTTTGATTCGTTCTTCTCTTGTTATATTTTTGCTCATCTAAAACTCCTAGCTTAGATTAGATTATATTAGTTTATCAAATATTATCTAGAGTTGTGATTGTAGCTTTAATTCACCTAAGATTATCTATCATGTGATAGTTTTGTCTTTCAAAATCAATTTTATAGTTGGCCTCTCTAAAACTAAATGGATATTTTAATTTCAAATCGTGAACATTGTTATACACTTGTTCTATTAACCTTATTCTCTGCTCTCTTAATAAAGTCTTCTGATCTACAATATCAAGCAAATTAAGATTATATTGCCACTGTTCATCACCAAGCATATGATAATATTTTAATGAATTATTATCAAAGCTAGCTCTGTGAGTCTTACTATCCTGCAGTTTAGCAAGAATTTTGGGCATATTAGTTTGATTTTGTTGCCAAAAATTAGCTAAAAATATTGCCTGGCACTCAGATAAAACAAAAGGCAATGTTTTCCAAGGCAAGCCTACAAATGCAAGATTTAAATACCTCTCATGAAGGAGCTGATTATATAATGGTTCAACAATATTATCCTTTGTAGAGACAATATTTTGAGATAAAAATGGAAAATTATACTTATAACCCGTACAAAATATAACCTCATCAATTTCTATATTATTTTGATTTGCTGTTATAGCTAAACAACCATTTTCTGTTTTCTCAAACTTTTGTATGCCGGAAATAAATTTAATTCCTTTTTTAGAACTTTCTAAGTTATGTTGCTCTTTTTTACTATCTAACTCTCTTAAAGAAACATAAACCTCTCGATCACTATTTAGTAATTCTTGAGAGATATCCATACCTGATGATGAGTAACCAATACATAGAACTCTCTTAGCATGATTATTTGAAGATCTATAACTTTTGCTATGAGAAATATAATCTTTTACTCTATCAACTCCATCCATATCAAGAGGAATCTTAGGTATATTAAAATGGCCATTACATACAATAACAAAATTAAACTTTTCCTTAAAGCTCTCCTGATTCTTTAAATACGTAAGCTCCCATATAGGCTGATCTGATAGTTTTTCTATAGGCTCTAACCTAACAACCTCACTATTTAAATAAACATTTCCATCTACTTGCCAGACTTTTGCGTTATCTTCTAGATAATTTCTAACCTCATCATAGCTTATAAATGATTTGTCTGCTTTATAAGAAACTCGTGCATTTTCAAAAGCCATTATTTCCTTAGGTAAATTGGTTCTAAGATTTTTATATAAAGCACCTTCTTGTTCACGATAGTTCCAAACTCCTGCAACATTATTAGTTTTTTCAAAGACTGTTACATCAAAACCTTTATCTAAAAAAACTTTTGCACTAATTAATCCACTAGCCCCAGCTCCAATAATAGCAACTTTTTTCATAAACTATCTCGAAATATTACATTTATACCCACTAAATTTGCGTATATTTATTACTCCAGTATCAAATATTAGATATTGCCCTTTTATGCCCATAAGCTTAGCATCAATAACAGGATCTTTATCTAAATTAAATGATTTAATCTTTGTAGGATACTCAAGTACAGGGTAATTTATATTTTGAACATTTCCTTCTACTGGCTCAACACTATTTTCTCCATACTTAGCTTTTATTTCTTCTATTTTGTGATTAGATTTCTCAATCAACTCATTTCTTAAAGTAATAAAATCGACACTACTATCTGGATCACCTTGGAGCATCTTACGCCAATTAGTCTTATCTGAGATATGTTCTTTGATCGCAACCTCGACTAATCCAGATATTAACCTACTTTCAACAGCGAATATTGGAATAGCTTGACTAGCCCCTTGATCTATCCAACGAGATGGTACATTTTTTAGTTTAGTGATTCCTACTTTAGTATCACCAGTATTTGCCAAATAAACTATATGCGTTTTCATACAGTTTTTTTCACCCCACTCAGAGTCTCTACAAGTTCCTTCTGCAAAATGACATAACTCTGGCTTAACAATGCAAATATCACATTCAGGCAGCCTTCTCATACACATAAAACAATGTCCTTGAGAATAACTTTTTTTTGTTTTAGTACCACAAGAAACACAATTGATTTCATTTAAAAATTCTATTTTCAGATTTTTACCAATATAATCATTTATACAAATATCTTCTAGCTGATAACTAGCGTTGTTTTTATCATCTAAAGATGTATTCATCTTATGCAAATTAATTATTTTATCCATTTTATTATTTTTCTAAGTATTAAACTGCCTTTTAGAATATCAGACTTTAAAACTAGTTAAAATGCTTGATGTTATTAGCTATAATCAAATTATACAAAATAATATACTTTAAGCATGAGTGTAAGACTAGATAAATGGTTATGGGCAGCTAGATTTTATAAAACTAGAGCTTTAGCAAAAAAAGCCATCGAGGGTGGCAAAGTACATTTTCAAGGCCATAAAACAAAAGTCAGTAAAACTGTAAATATTGGCGATATCTATCAGGTTCAACAATCACATATTAAAAAGACTATAGTTGTCGAAGCTCTAGATGAGGTTAGAAAATCTGCAACAGAAGCTCAAAAGCTCTATACAGAAACAACTGAAAGTATTGAAAAAAGAGAAAAAGAAACTCTGTTAAGAAAGACAGCAAGTCTACAGAGTCACGAAAAACCAACCAAAAAACAACGTAGGCAAATAATCGGTTTTAAAAGAAATGATTAATTACTAAATTTCTCAATCATTTTTAGAACTACATAAATTATTGCACTAATTATTAGTGAAATAATACAAACTTTTAATGCTATAGGAAATAAGTGAATAAATATTGTAATAATTGTAACAATAATTAAAACACCAACAAATATCGATAAAAACTTATCCATTTTCAACAACCCCTTATTTTATAATAACTTTTGCAAATTTACGCTTTCCTACTTGGAAAACATTTTCAGTACCTTTGCCATAAATAGCTTTATTATCACTAACTTTCTTACCATCTATTTTAACAGCTCCTTGCTTAATCATGCGATTAGCCTCAGAAGTGCTTGAAACTAAACCAGCTTCTTTCAGCAAGTTAGCAATAGGTAACTCTTGTTCTAATTCTACAACATTTATGTCATCAGGTATCTGATTTTTTTGAAATCTTTGTATAAAATCTTGATGAGCTTTCTCAGCATCCTCTTTAGAATGGAATCTTTCTATCAACTCTTTAGCAAGCTCTATCTTGATATCTCGAGGATTTACTCCATTTGCAACACTCTCTTTTAGCTCTGCTATTACTTCTAAAGACTTAAAGCTTAGTAGCTCGTAGTAGCGCCACATAAGATCATCAGATACAGACATAACTTTACCAAAGATATCATTAGCAGGCTCTTCTATGCCAATATAGTTTTGACTAGATTTAGACATTTTCTTAACACCATCTAAACCCTCTAAAAGAGGCATAGTAATGATGATTTGTGGCTCTTGACCTTTCTGCTTTTGTAGCTCTCTACCCATTAGTAAGTTAAACTTCTGATCAGTACCGCCTAGCTCAATATCAGCATTCATAGCTACAGAATCATATCCTTGCACTAGAGGATATAAAAACTCATGAATAGAGATTGATTGACCACCTTTATACCTTTTCGAGAAATCATCTCTTTCAAGCATTCTAGCCACTGTAGATTTTGAAGCTAGTTTTATCATATCACTAGCTGACATTTTATCAAACCAGTCACCATTACGACGTATGACCGTTTTTTCTTTATCTAAGATTTTAAAAACTTGTTTCGTATATGTCTCAGCATTTGCAGCAACTTCCTCAGCTGTAAGAGGAGGTCTTGTAGCATTTTTACCAGTTGGATCGCCAATCTGAGCTGTAAAATCACCAATTAAGAAATGGATTTCATGCCCTAAATCTTGAAGTTGTTTTAATTTATTAATAACAACAGTATGACCTAGATGAATATCTGGTGCTGTTGGATCACAACCAAATTTAATAATCAAAGGTTGATTTTTTTCTAGTTTTTTTACTAATTCTTCTTCGATAAGGACTTCATCAGCCCCCCTTTTGATAATTTCTAAAGTCTGTGCTATAGTCGACATTATAGTTTTAATATATAAATTCTTTCAATAAAGCAAAATTATATCACAAAACTCTTTTATACACTTAATAAAACCTTATACTTATCTTAAAGTAAAAATATTTTATAAATAATGAATATCTATATTTCTCAAAGTAACAATATTTACTTTAATTTAGCACTTGAGAACTGGCTTTTTTTAGAAAAGCTTCAAGATAAAAAGATACTATTTTTATGGCAAAACGCTCCCTGCGTTGTTATAGGTAGAGCACAGAACCCTTGGCTTGAGTGTAATCTTGATGGCATGAAAAAAGATAATATTATAATGGTCAGACGCCAAAGTGGTGGTGGTACTGTTTATCATGATCTTGGTAATTTAAACTACACTATTATTTCTCCAAAAAAAGAACATGATATAAAAGCTAATCTTGATTTGGTTTGTAGTGCTGTAAAAAGTTTAGGTGTTGAGGTTTATGCTAATGATAGAAATGATATAGTTGTTGATCACCATGGATTTACTTATAAAGTCTCAGGTAGCGCTTTTAGAGAGAAAAAAGATAGGGCTTTCCATCATGGTACCCTACTAATAAATGCTAATACTAGAAAACTTTATGATTATCTTCATCAGCCAATTGATACATCTTTAGATACAAAAGGTGTCAAGTCACATCGATCTAAAGTTATAAATTTAGCCGAAATAAATCCTGATATCCAAGTCCAAGATATTACCAAAGCTTTTTTGACTAGTTTTAGTAGTGTTGAGCTAAGTTTGATAAATGAAGAGACTCCTCTAGAAAACAAACAAATAATAACCGATGAAATAAAAAGCCTCAAAGACTGGCAATGGAGATTTGGTAAAACTCTACCTTTTAATAAAGTTTATACTCAAGGTGATAAAGAAATTAAAATAAAAATTGAATCTGGAATTATAACCGAAGTAAACAGTAACGATAAGAATATAAATATTTCAGATAAGAAGCTTAGATTTAAACAATCATATGATTTTAAATTTTTAAAAAAATTCTTAAATCAGTAAATAAATTATTTATTTAATCATCCGAGTATCCTTTAGTCTCTTCCACAAATCCTTTTGTAATAAGCTGAGGTCTTGTGATAGCTGAACCAATTACTAAAGCATACGCTCCAGCATCATAAGCGCTTATTGCTTCTTGATGTGTTGATATACCACCTTCAGCTATTACAGGAACTTCTAAATTCTCAGCTAACTTACGGATAAGTTCAATATTAGGCAAAGGTTGCCCTTTAGTCTGGCTAGTATAACCACTTAGTGTAGTTGCAACTAGATCAAACCCCAACTCTTGAGCATAAACTCCTTCCTCAAAGTTTGAACAATCAGCCATAAGCAATAGTTGTGGAAATTTTGTTTTAATTTCAGTAACTAAATCTTTTAAGCTTTGACTATCAGGCCTTATGCGAGATGTTGCATCTATAGCTATTATATCTACACCTGAACTAGCTATTTCAACTACCTCTTTCATTGTTGGTGTTATAAAAACTTCTGAATTAGGATATTCTTTTTTTAAAATACCTATAATAGGTAAATCAACTTCTTCTTTTATAGCTAAAATATCTTTTTTAGAATTTGCTCGAATTGCTACAGCTCCACCCTGTTTAGCAGCTAATGCCATTTTAGACATTATAAAAGAACTATGAAGAGGCTCATCTTCCAGCGCCTGACATGAAACAATTACTCCTCGAGGCAAAATATCTGTTACATTTTTTTTCATGACTTAAATTTTCTTCCTAATAATGATAATTACGATTTTTTGTTATATAGTATGCCCCTATTAATCCTGCTGTATTTTCTAAATGAGCTTTAACTATTCTAAGCTTATTATGCACAGGTAGCACTTTTTCTTGAAAAGCCACATTTATATCATCAAATAACACCTGACCTTGTGATGATATCCCACCACCTATAACTATAAGCTCCGGATCAAACATATAAGTAATATTTAACAATGCTAAAACCATATTATTTATAAAATTCTCATATACAATTACAGCTTCTTTTTCTAAATTTCTTATTTTTTGGAACAGCTTTATACCATCAACTTCTCTACCAGTTAATATTTTATAATGATCAAGAATTCCCTTAGTTGATACTGTTTTATCAAAATAAGAGTTATTAACTGACAGATATCCGGCTATAGCTGCACTATTATTACTACCTTTATATAGCTTTTGATTTAAAATAAAAGCCCCTCCAACACCTGTGCCTAGTGTTAAACAAATAAAGCTTTTACTATTTATAGCAGCACCTTGATACATCTCCCCTAAAGCTGCACAATATGCATCATTTTCAACGTACGTTTCCACTCCTATTTGAGATTGTATTTTTTCTGCTAAATTACAGTTAGTGTAATCTGGAAGATTATCATTTGCATAGATTATTTTACCAATCTTAGCATCAACTTGACCTGCTGTACTTATACCTATCTTTTCAAGATTATAAGAATTTAAAATCTCCCTAGTATAATCAATTATCTTATTTGGAATAGTATCTTTACATGAGTTTTTAGGTGTTGGGAATTTACCTGAATCAATTAGCTTTTCACTCCCATTAAAAACACCATACTTAATGTATGTTCCTCCAATATCAAAACATAAAGTATTCATATTTTATTTCTCTTTGTGAATTATTTAGAAGCTATGGGTTCATTGACAGTTTTATACGTTAAACCTGAGATAGATTTAGTATCACGTAATACAAAACTAAGTAAGTAACTGATAATTATACTTGATAGAACACCAATCAATCCATAATACATAACATATATACTTGTTTGTTTAACAAAATATAAAACTACTACACTTGCCAACACTCCAATAAAAGCTGCATTACCTGTTACTCTTTTAGATAATATACCTATAATAAATGCCCCAGCAATCGGCCCTCCAAATAAGCCTAATATTGATTGGAATAACATTTGTAAATGAGCTTGATTAGTTATAGTCATATATAAAGCAATTAAGGTGCCTATAATTCCTGCAATAATAATTACAACTCTTGCTAATAAAACAGATCCCTCTTCACTTACATTTCTAAAGAAACGATCCTTAATATCTGTAACAAAGCAAGCTGAAATACTATTTAAACTACTAGATATTGTTGATTGAGCTGCCGCAAATATTGAAGCCACAATGAATCCGGCTACACCTGTAGGTAGTTGAGTCACAATAAAATAAGGCACAATCGAATCAATATTTAAGCTTTTAGGTAAAATATCTGAATTCTGCTGATAGAAAATATAAAGTAAAGTACCCATCCCAAAGAATATAAATATCACGCAAAAAGCTAACTTAGCATTAAGATATACAGCTTTATTTGTCTGATGAATATCTTTGGTTGTATTATATCTTTGTACTACATCTTGGCTTCCTATATATTGATAAAGGCTATTAAATATTCCACCAATAAAAATACCAACAATAGTTGCATGAAACAAACTTAAACCAAAATCTGCATGAGTTAAAACTTTGCCTTGATTAGCAACAACATTATATATTGCATGCTCTGGATGGTTAATTTTAAAAAATAAGAAAATTATAATTAAAAGTGCTCCACCAAGAAGTAATATACCTTGAATTACATCTGCCCATATCACGCCTTCTATACCACCTAAAAATGTATAGATAATACATAACACACCTATAGCTATTGCTAAAAATACTGGATTTATATTTATTACAGATTCTAAAGCAAGAGTTGGTAAGTATATTACAATCGCAACTCTAAAAATATGAAACATCATAAAAACAATACTTCCTAGAAGTCTCATCTTGATATTAAAGCGACATTCTAAATATTCGTATGCACTTGTTACTTTTAGCTTTCTAAAAAAAGGCACTGCAAATATAACAACCAATGGAGCTATCGCGACTATTGATAAATTATTAAATCCCATCACCCAATTGTGACGATAAGCCAAGGCAGGTATCGACATAAAAGTAATCGCGCTTAATGTAGTTGCAAAGATACTTATCCCTACAGCCCAACCTGGAATTCGTCCACCAGCTTTAAAGAAATTATCAGTACTTTTACTACTACGTTTAGAAAAGTATACACCTATCAATAGCATTCCAAACAAATATAATATTAAGACAATATAATTTATAAAACCTAACTCTACTTTCATGTGTCAACCTCCTCTCAAATTAGAATCTTTTAAATATTAGAAATATTTAGCATTTAACTGCTTAAGCTTATTAACTCTATCTTCAGATATCTCTTTAAATGGCTTTTTACATATCCCAGCATTGACACCTTGTATATGTAGCATAGATTTTAATGATTGGAAAAAGCTTTCTTTTAATAATCCTGTGATAATATCATTGCATTGATGTTGTACTTCTCTTGCTTGCGCCACTTGACCATTATTAACAAGATTAAAGATTTGCTTTGCACGTTTACAATTAACATTATAAGTACTACCTATAGCGCCATCGACTCCCAAAGAAACACATGATAAAAGAAGCTCATCAAAGCCAGAATATATAATTTTATCTGGAAACTGATATCTAATTCTCTCAAGTAAAAATAAATCTGCTGCTGTAAACTTAACACCAACAACATTTTTAATAGCAAATAACTCTGAGAATTGCTCAATAGTCATATTAACCCCAGTTAGCATAGGAATCGTATAAATTACTAGTTTATTATCAACTTGATTTGCAATTGTTTGATAGTAGTCTTTAACCTCTTCAAAATCAAACTTGTAGTAAAAAGGAGTCACAGCTGATACAGCATCATATCCCAAAGATGTCGCATATTGTCCTAACTCAATAGCTTCTTGTAAATTAGTCGAACCAATTTGAGCAATCAATGTAACTTGATCTTTAACCTCATCCTTTGTTATTTTAAAAATTTGTTTCTTTTCTTCTGTTGAAAGCATAAAGTTTTCACCTGTACTACCTCCAACGTATAGTCCATCAACATTTTGAACATCTATATTAAAACGAATAATTTCTCGCAATCCATTTTCATCAATTTTCCCATGTTCATCAAAAGCTACTAGTAATGCTGAAAATACACCTTTCATATTTAAATCCTCTCTTAGATTTGTTTAGTCATAAATGACTGGTTTATTAAAAAATATAAAAATGTTCTCGCGAACATTTTTTTTCTAAATTAAGTTAGTTTAAGTTTGCTCTAAAAATAATTTTAGCTTCAATAAGTTGATGTGTGTTTTTATCTTTACTTAAATCTCCATGTAACAAAGAGAACATCTCCTTAGTTGCCAGATAACTCTGTCTAGCATGATTCTCTTTAACAGTGGCAAATATATTCTTATTAGATAAGAAATCACAAATACTTTCATTCATCCCGTTACTCACAACAAATAATTTAATATTGGGCAGACGATTTTTTATAGCATGAATAATCTCTGTTAAATAACGGCTACTATAAATTGCAACGATGTCATCAGATATGTATTTATCAATAATTAGATCTATATTATCTAGAATATTATCAATATAAACTGGCCCTACTATATTAAGATTCTGAGCTTTTGCCTCTTTATAAAACCCTTCTAAATATTTACTAGATGATATTTCATCACTCTTTGTGTCTAAAACAAGTACCTTTTCATCGTTTCTAATCAGTGGAGCCAGAATATTTGCAGAAATCTCTCCTGATTTATTATAATCACTTCCAATATGAGGAATACAATTATTAATAGCTATATCCAGAGTTATAAATTTTATCTTAGGGTTTTCTTGTATTATGCTCTTTATTTGCTTTTTTAACTGAGGGATTATTATAATTCCATCAGGAGCTTCTTCTTTAACAACTTTCTTTAGATACTTAATCTGCTCATTGGGAGTATTAATATCAGTTTCAATAACATTAACTACAACATTATAGTTTTTAAGCTCTTTGGCACCATTTACCAACCCTTCTTTAATATCTAAGCAATAGTTATTATTAACTGATTTAATAATAAAAGCATATATTCTTTTAGGATTTTTTGTTGCCAAAGAACTACCTATTAGATTTTTACTATAGCCAAGTTCCTTTGCTAACTCTAAAACTTTCTGCTTAGTTTCTGGTTTAATACTACCATTATTCATTAATGCTCTAGACACAGTAGTTCTAGAAATATTAAGCTTTTTAGCAATATCTTTTTGGGTCGCCATGTAGTTAAGTTATAGTTAATAAATCTTGTGCATACCTCTACGCTAAAACAACCAATTAGCATTGTCAATAAATTAACCAGCACTTAAATAACTAATATTGTTTATTTGTTTAAAAACATAAGAAAAACCGTTTTCTTTTAGTTTTCCTTTAACATAAGAGCCTATAATTAATGATTAAATTATTTAGAAAATATTAACTAATATAGTATAGATCTGAATCAAATAAGTTAGATTATTTAAGAATAAATTTTAACGCTTGCTACTAGTATTAAAGAATGCTGCTACACTAATGGCAAATATAAAAGGCAAAATAAAAGCATCAATTATTGTTACAATAATATTCTGCACACTCATTTCTAAAGAATTTATTTCTATATTCATATTTTTTAATAGATAAACTAAACCAAAAGTAAGCAAGGGCTTTATAAGCATAAGAGCTAGTATTGTTATTGCAACTCTAAGCATATAAAAGAAGTTATTTTTAATTATAGTAAAGTTATAAGATATTGATTCAAAAACACCTTTTTGATCTAAAAGCACTGCAGGCATTACTGTCAAAAATAATAATATTGTTATAAATATACCTATATATTGTAAAAACATTGTCAACACAGACATCACAATCATCGAAAGCAATATAATTCCTATAAATGGGAATATTCTCTTTGGAAATATTTGTAGCGCTACTCTTATAGCATCTGCTGCTTTCATTTCATGCTTAACCATAATCCCCTGTAAGATAATTATCATCGCATAAACAAATATAGTCGCTACCATTATGACCAAAACCATTAGTGCTAAAATATTTCCTCCTGGAAAGTTATCAGGAAGATTTTTACCTCCGCTTTCAATATATTCAGCCATCCCATGCTGCATCAGATACACTAAACAAAACTCTGATATAAATGAAAGCATAAATGCTAAAGCAAAAGTTATCTTAAATGCCCTCTTATATATAGTAGTGGCTAATGAAACCGTTTCTTTGAAGTTTAAATTACTCATACTTAAAACACTCTATTAATAAATAAAACAAGCTAAAATATAACATAATTTTTAATATTTTTGTGTCTTAAAAGCAAAGATACGTAATAAACTAAAAAAATAATAATAAAAAACTTGTAAAATCCAACATCAGTACCAATTTATATTAAATAGATTATTTTAACAACGCCGAATAAAGGAATAATAAATATGGAAACAATGAAGGGAACTACTATTCTTTGTGTTAGAAAAGGTGATAAAGTAGTAATCGGTGGTGATGGTCAAGCGACTTTAGGTCATACTGTAGCAAAAGATAATATTGTAAAAGTTAGAAAATTAAATGGTGGTAAAGTACTTACTGGTTTTGCAGGATCAACTGCAGATGCTTTCACATTATTTGAAAAGTTTGAACAGAAATTAGAATTTTACCAAGGAAACTTAGAACGCGCAGCTGTTGAGATGGTTCGCGAATGGCGTCTAGATAGAATGCTAAGTAAATTAGAAGCTATGATTATAGTTGCTGATGAAAAATTATCTCTTTTAATTTCTGGAGTTGGTGATGTAATGGCTGCTGACAAAAATGATATTATTTCTATTGGTTCAGGCTCTACTTATGCACGTTCTGCAGCTACTGCTCTTGTTGAAAACACAGATCTTTCAGCAGAAGAGATCGTTAGAAAAAGTCTAACAGTTGCCGCAGATACTTGTATTTATACAAATCATAATTTCACTATAGAAAGTTTAGAAAACAAAAAAGGATAGTTATACCATGGCAGAAATAATGACTCCAAAAACAATCGTACATGAATTAGAAAGACATATTATTGGTCAAAACGATGCAAAGAAAGCCGTAGCTATCGCATTACGTAATAGATGGCGTAGAATGCAACTTGATAGTGAGATGCGTCAAGAAGTAACTCCTAAAAATATTCTAATGATTGGTCCAACAGGTGTTGGTAAGACAGAGATAGCACGTAGACTTGCAAAACTAGCAGATGCTCCTTTTATCAAAGTAGAAGCTACTAAGTTCACAGAAGTTGGTTATGTTGGTAAAGATGTAGAATCTATTATCCGTGACTTAGTTGAAATGGCTGTTAAGATGAAACGCGAAGATGCTAAAAAGCAAGTTACTGAAAAGGCTGCTAGATTAGCTGAAGATAGAATACTAGATGTTTTAATCCCACCAGCAAGAGCTGCTGAGTCAAAAGTTGGCTTTGCTAATGAGCCAGCTGAAGATGCTTCTTCCAAGAGAGAAAAAGAAAATAAAACTCGTGAGATTTTTAGAAATAAAATAAGAAATGGCGAGCTTGATGATAAAGAAATTGAGATTGAAGTAGCCGCTGCTCCAAAAAGTATAGGAGTAATGGGTCCTCCAGGAATGGAAGATATGACAAACCAGATTCAAGATTTATTCTCTAGTCTAAGCAGTGATAAAAAGAAAAATAAAAAGATGAAGATCAAGGATGCCATCAAACTTGTTCAAGATGAAGAAGCCGCAAAACTTATCAATGAAGAAGATATAAAAGCTCGTGCTTTAGAGTCGGTTGAGCAAAATGGTATTGTATTTTTAGATGAAATCGATAAGGTTTGTAAAAAGTCTAGCAACTCTGGAGCTGATGTCTCTCGTGAAGGTGTTCAACGTGATCTACTACCTTTAGTAGAAGGTTCAACTGTTTCTACAAAATATGGCATGATTAAGACAGACCATATACTTTTTATAGCTTCAGGAGCTTTTCATGTTGCTAAGCCATCTGATCTAATTCCAGAATTACAAGGTAGATTACCTATCAGAGTTGAGTTAAGATCATTAGAAATAGAAGATTTCGTAAGAATATTAAAAGAACCTGACTGCTCTATTCTTAAACAATATATTGCTCTTATGAAAACTGAAGGTGTTGAACTAAGTTTTGATGAAGATGCAATCAGAAAGATTGCTGAAATCTCTTATCAAGTAAATGAAGAAGTTGAAAATATAGGCGCTAGAAGATTACATACTGTTATGGAAAGGCTTCTAGAAGAAATCTCTTTTGATGCTCCTGAACTTGAAAATAAAACTATCAATATAACAACTAACTATGTTAATGAGAAGTTAGGATCTCTAGTCAAAGACAAAGATCTAAGCCAATATATACTATAATGTCAACCATTATCTAGCAAATTTTTACTATTTACTGTATAATCATTGTTTTTATTGATTAATACCTTCTAAAATGTCCATAAATTTCTCATTATTTAAAAATGCTTCAAGGCTATTGTTAGTAACACAACTTGTATCAACTATTAGTTATGCTGTTTTATATTCAACTCTTGTGTTATTTATGACTCAAGGACTTGGATTTACAGTTACCAAAGCAAGTGCTGTTATGGGAGTTTTTGTAGCTTTTAACTTCGGTCTTCATCTTTTAGGAGGTTACGTTGGCGGGCGTCTAATTAACCTCAGTTCGGAATTAAAAGCATTGTAAATTAAGGGTTTAGTAGTGTTTTTAGGTTAAAATAAGCGAAA
>NZ_JBGCTX010000057.1:0-14627 GCF_041102755.1 Francisella sp. 19X1-34 | reverse complement strand
TGCACATTTTATGATTAAATTTGAAGATAGGATTGGTAGCCTATGAAAAATTTACACAAAAGTCTGTAAAGGGTCAAATAGCTAGCTAAATTATCAATAGAATACTTGTATTTGCTAGGTCTTTTAATTGTATCTATATTTTAAATAGTTATCATTTTATACTTAAGTTTAGTTATCTAATAAATCTAAATGAGTAAAGCGTTTTCAGGGTCATCAAAATTAGTTTTTATTTGCCTATTTCTAATATTTTTAAACTCAGTAGTACAAATGATTAGTGTTTTGGGAACATTATTCTTACATAACTTGGGTTATACGGCTCTTAATATTGGATTTATATTTACATTTTTTGGTATAGGATCTTTGATAGGTGGATATCTTGGAGGCGTACTTTCAGATAGATTTCCTATTACAAAAATTATTAAAATATCTCTAGTAGGTAATGCTATATTTATAGGGATATTTCCTTTTTATAATATGTTTGCATATTTCCTTATTTGTATGTTAATTATAGGCTTCTTTTGCGGTATTTTTAGACCTTTGGCTATTTTATTGTTATTTGAATGCAATAAGGGTTTAATATCTGAGAGTAGGTTAATAGCATATAGAAGAGTCTCTATTAATCTAGGATTTTCAATTGGGGCAGCTACGTTAGGCTTCTTATATGAGTATAATAGTAGACTCGCTTTTTTAACTATTAGTATAATACTTATTTTTGGATTTTTCTTATCCAGGTTTATTGTTGTTGATACAAAGAAAAAACACAAAGAAGATGTCGCTTCGATAAATAAATCAGCCTCTAATAACTATATCTTTTACATTTTAAATATTATTCTTGTTATTAGCTTAATTATATTAAATCAAAATAAGACAACCTATAATATCTTTTTGGAAAGTTTTGCATCAATTTCAGTTAAAGATATTTCTCTTTTATTTGCTTTGAATGGTTTAATAATTATTTTCTTGCAGATTCCATTAAGTCACATTTTTAATAAATTATCTTACGCCGTAGCATGTTTTTATGGGATGTTGTTTTTAGCTTTAGGTATAGGCATGACGGGTGTTATAGGTAGTTTTTCTCTTGCTATTATTTCATGTGTATTATGGACTATTGGAGAAATGGTATTATATCCGCCATTGTTGATTTATATCATTAATTCGAGTAATTATTCTAAAGGTAGAACTATGGGAATTTATCAGGTTTTTTATTCTGTCGGTTCTTTAGTTGCACCTTTATTGGGTACTTTAATCTATGATTATTCGCCTCAATTATTGTGGAGTACATTTTTAATATTAGGAGTAGTATGTAGTATTGTTTTTCTATTAATTTATAAGTGGTGGAGATATTGATAATACTTAGATTAACTATAGTTTCCTTTATTAACAATAGTAATAGGGTTTATGGCAAACTCTATATTTAATGAGTTAAGTTTTTCAGCAATAGCTAAAAATATATCATCTTGAGTATTAACAAAATCAGCAAAAAATACTTTATTTATCATAGCATAAATTTGTATATTAATTCCATTTGAACCAAAGCTACCTTCAGATTTATTACCAATCATAGTGTTACCAGATGCTAAAGATACAGCCATAGTTTTATCTTGATCGATATTTGGATGAGATTTAAGAATTGAAAGTATCTCTTGTTTAATTAAATCGATTTTTCCAATATATTTATAATCAATAGTTATATACTGAACTATACGTCTATGAGTGCGACGAGAAGTAGTTGTAATACATGTGTTAAGAAACACAGAGTTTGGTATATGCATAGGAGCTGTTTCATAACTATCTACTTGAGTCGTTAAGATACCAATTTTCTTGATTGTACCACTAAATTTTGTCGAAGAGTTTATATCTGACGATATAATATCACCTTCAGAATATTTGCGATTAAATATAACAAATAATCCACCAAATAGATTTGTAAGCAGAGTGCTTTGTGATAATGTTAAACCAGCAATAGCAACACCACTAAATGCCCCTAAAGCTGTAGGCGGAACGCGGAGTGCAGCTAAGATTAGTATAATAGAGATAATTATTGCCCCTAACTCTAGCGCTTTGAATATAGCATTTATATCTCTAAAGTCGTCATAGCCATCTTTGTTCTCTTGCTTTTTCTTTTCAATTGCAACTTGCTTACTTTTATGTAAGAACCTAAAAAGGCTAATTATAATTGCTAAATAAATACAAAAATCAAAGACTTTATCAGAGTAAGGAACTATTAGGTTTTTATAATTAGGTAAGTACACAATTACTGGTAGATCTATACATGTCTTTATAAAGTATGACCATATTACTAAATATAGTATAAGCTTTAGAGATTTTATAAATGAGAATCTTATTGTATTTTTATGTCTCATTATAAGTAAGTTACCTATTAAGAAAATAGCTAGACTAATAACGAGGCATATTAGGAAGTCTATAAATAGAATATAAGCGGGTGAGTAATTTTCTATTCTAAGAAGTATATTGTTTAAAATATTCATAACTTCATTTATACGAATTATATAATAATTAATATTAATCTATTTTTAAATAGAGTTATATATTTAGAAAAAGAAATATTTATAGTGACTTTATTGTTTAGTAGGTATTTTAAGGCTAGAAGCACTTGAGCTTGGAGCTCCAATAATCATATTGCTCATATTAGCAGTAGCTGGTGGATGAGCAACAGAAGTTGCTCTATGGTGAGAAATAGTGTTTGTTGTATCTGTTGAACTAGCAGTATTTGTAGTTTCGTCATCTTTAGGAGACGCTGTTGCAGACTTATTAATTTTAGTACTTGTTGCAGAACTACCAGAAGCTATTATTTTAGGTGAGCTAGTAGTAACTGTAGCTATATTCTTTTGAGAATTCACTTTTGTTGTAGTCGTGTCAGTTGTAGTTTTAGCTGTTTGTTGTTTGCCATAGCTATTTCTATCATACTGAATTGGAGTATAAATAATTGATGATTGCGAAATTTTTGGATCGGAATTTGCTACATCCATTTTTTCTTTAACTTGCTTAACTGCTAATACTACTATAGCAATTATAATAACTACTATTGCTAGCCTATTTATATAGTCAAAAGTCTTAAGTTTACCGTAGCGAGATTTTTTGTAATACAGTATGTCAACCTTATTTAGTATTGATACTATCTTTTTCTCTGGTATCTCAAGATATTCGCAGTATCTTCTGATTTGATTTTTAAGTAGGCTACCGGAACTCTGTAATAAGGAGTCGTTGTTGGCTTCTTCTATTATTTGGATTGTATCTTCAGATAGATTAATAGCATCGGCAATAGTATCTCTCTTTAACTCTTTAGATTCACGAATATTTTTAATAAAAGATTGGAAATTATGCATACCAGTTAGAAGTTTAAAATTAGTTTCTTTTATGCATTATATAAGAAAATGACAGAAAATTAAATGTAGATATTTAAGTTAGATTTAACTTATTTAGATTTGCTTTTTTGCTCTAGCATTTTTTCTAAGAAATGAATGTTAGTTCCACCTTTAATAAATTCTTCATGGTTAAGAATTTCTTGATGTAATGGAATATTAGTTTTAATTCCATTAATAACCATTTCTTCAATAGCCGCACGCATTTTTTGTAAAGCAGTTTCTCTATTATGTGCGCGAACAATTACTTTTGCAATCATAGAGTCATAGTTTGGAGGTACAGTATATCCAGAGTATATATGTGAATCAACACGTACTCTAGGACCAGCTGGTGGATGATACATGTCAATCTTTCCAGGTGACGGAATCATTCTTTCTGGGTCTTCTGCGTTAATCCTACACTCAATAGCATGACCGATAATTGCTAAGTCTTCTTGTTTCCAGCTTAATCCTTGACCAGCAGCAACTTTGATCTGCTCTTTAATAAGATCAGTTGATGTAATGTCTTCTGTAACAGGATGTTCAACTTGGATTCTTGTATTCATTTCAATGAAATAGAATTCACCATTTTCATACAAGAACTCAAATGTACCAGCACCACGGTATTTTAGGATCTTACATGCGTTAACACATTGCTCACCAATACGTTTTCTTTCTTCATCAGTAAGACCAATTGCTGGAGCTTCTTCAATAACTTTTTGGTGTCTTCTTTGAGTTGAGCAGTCTCTTTCAAATAGATATACAGCGTCTCCTTTACCATCACCAAAAACTTGGATTTCAATGTGGCGAGGATTTTCTAGGAATTTCTCCATATATACCATATCGTTATTAAAAGCGATTCTTGCTTCACTCTTGGTTAAAGAGATAGAGCTTATTAGATCTTCTTTCTTTCTAACAATACTCATACCACGGCCACCACCGCCACCAGCAGCTTTTATGATAACTGGGTAACCAATTTGCTCAGCAATTTCTAGATTTTTCTTATCATCATTACCTAGTGGACCACCAGAGCCAGGAACACAAGGTACACCAGCTTTTTTCATCCATCTAATAGCTTCTACTTTATCACCCATTATCTCTATGCTTTCAGCACGAGGACCAATAAAGATAAAACCACTTTCTTCAACTGCTTTAGCAAACTTAGCATTCTCTGATAAGAAACCATAACCAGGATGTATTGCATCAGCATTTGTAATTTCAGCTGCAGTAATAATAGCTTGAATATTTAGATAACTAAGATTAGGAGCAGCTGGACCAATACATACTGCTTCATCAGCTAACTTAACGTGCATAAGATTAGCATCAGCAGTAGAATAAACAGCTACAGTTTGAATTTCTAATTCTCTACAAGCCCTTAAGATTCTAAGAGCTATTTCACCTCTATTGGCAATTAGTACTTTTTTAATCATTGTCCATTACCTTCAAAATTTTATAATTTGTATTTACGAAATTTGATTCTCTATGTAACATTACTCGATTATAAATAGAGGCTGATCGAATTGGATAGCATCACCGTCTTTAGCAAGAACTTTAACTATTTTTCCACCTTTTTCTGCTTCGATCTTATTCATGATTTTCATTGCTTCGATAATACATAGTACATCACCTTTTTTAACTTCCTGTCCTTCTTTAACATAAGGAGCAGCATCTGGTGAAGGAGCACTATAGAAAGTACCAACCATAGGAGATTTAATTTCTTCTCCACTAACTTCTTGTTTTTCTTCTATTTGTGAAGCCTCGGGAGCTGCTGAAGCAGGTGCATTACTAGCAGCAGGCGCTGCAACAGTAGCAGGAGCGACACTGCTAGTGATTGGTGCAGAAACAACACTTGTTGTAGCTGTATTGTTCTTTGTCATAAAGATACTTGAACCACCATCTTTAACTTTAATTTCTCTAATGTCGCTTGATTTAAGAATTTCAGCTACTTTGTCAATTGCCTTTAATAAATCCATAGTTTTCTACTCTCCTTTCATATTAATGTAGTTTATTGCTTCTATTAATGCTAGTGTGTAACCATTTGCCCCAAACCCAAATATACATCCATAAGCTATGTCTGATAGAAGCGACTTAGTCCTAAATTCCTCTCTATTATATATATTAGATAAATGTATTTCAATAAAAGGCTTACTTGTACCTAAAAAAGCATCTCTTATTGCAATACTGGTATGAGTATAAGCTGCTGGGTTTATTATTATCATATCAGCAGATGTTTTATGTATTATATCTATGATTTCACCTTCATGATTACTCTGAAAAAAATCAATAGATATATTGCTTTTATAAGCTATATCAGCAAGATCTTTATTTATGTCAGCAAGTGTTTTGTGTCCGTATGTTTTAGGCTCCCTAGAGCCTAGTAGATTAAGGTTTGGACCATTAATTATTAAAATACTCATTTTAAATGTCCTTATAACTTTTTATAGCTTTAACTGAATATTTTTGATTTGTTTCTATACAGTAACATGTTAGTTTACCACCAAATACACAACCTGTATCTAGTGCTATCATGTTATCAGACTTAGTCTCACCTTTAATAGCTGCCCAGTGACCAAAGATAACTTTATATGAAGGGTCAAGTTTCTTATGCCTAGTTTTGAACCAAGGTTTAAAATTTTCTGGAAGTTTGTCTAAAGTTGAGCTAAATTTAAGATTTAATTTGCCTTCTTTATCTATAGTTCTCATTCTTGTGAAGTAATTAAGGATACATAACCATCGCTCAATGCCTTCAGATTCTTTATCCCATTTTCTGCTTTCATCATTAAATAAATTTGCCAATAGAAGTCTTCGAGTTGTTTCATTTCTTAAAACAAATTCCACTTCATTAGCTCTTTTGACTGCTTTCTTAGGAGACCATATATGGGGAATGCCAGCATGGGTTATAAAAACATTATTAACTTTAATTAAAAGATTTTGATTACATAGCCATTCCTGTATCTGCTTTAGGTTAGGAGCTTTAAGAAGATCATCAAAAGTATCTTTGCTACTTGATGGTAAATAGTTATAACTAACAGCTAAAAACAATATGTCATGGTTGCCTAAAACTGTTTGAGCACTATCACCTAAGGACATTACAAAATCAATGGTTTCTAGAGATTTTGGCCCTTTATTTATTAGATCTCCAGCAAATATAAGTTTATCTTTTTTTTTATTAAAATTTATCTTATGTAAAAGCAGTTGTAGTTCGTCATAACAGCCTTGTACGTCTCCAATAACATATGTAGCCATTTTTTGTATACCTTAACTTAAAAAGTTTGCTAAACAAACAAAGTCCTCAACACTTAAGTTTTCTGCTCTTAATTTAGTATCAATAGGCAGTGTGTTTGGATCAATTTGTTTATTTTTTAATATTTCCTTTAAGTTATTATGCAAGGTTTTTCTACGTTGAGCAAAACTTTGTTTGACCAATTTTTCAAAAAAATCATAATTCTTTAAAAAGTCTTTATTTATTATTGGTTTTAGCCTAAGAATAGCAGAATCGACTTTAGGTTGTGGGTAAAAAACTTCTGGAGGTATTTTTAGTATCAAGCTACATTCAAAATGATACTGTAAGATCACAGATAATCTACCATAGGACTTACTATTTGGGGCAGATACTATTCTGTCGACAACTTCTTTTTGAAGCATAAAATGAGCATCAACAATTTTATCGCTCATTTCAATAACTCTAAATAAAATAGGCGATGAGATATTATAAGGTAGATTACCTACTAGTTTAATTTTCTGTGATGATATTTTGTTTATATCAAACTTTAGAAAATCTTCATTATAAACCTTAGGTCTGCCATACTTTTCACAGTTTTCTATTAAGGTATCAATAATACTAGAATCAAACTCAACTACATTTACATCTGAGCTTGCTGATAGTAAATGTCTTGTAAGGGCACCTAGACCAGGACCTATTTCTAAAACAACATCTTGTTTTTTTATATTTGCTAAATTGATGATTTTTTGAATAAGGTTTTCATCTTGAAGAAAATTTTGCCCTAAGAATTTTTTTGCTTTTGTTTTATATTGCATTTTAATAAAGCTCAGGTGTTTTTAAGTTTTTCTGTAATATCTCTATATATGCATCATCTTTTATAGATGTTAGCCATGTTTTATAAACTTCTTGGGCTTTGTCGGCAAAGATTGCTTCTAGAGCCTTTTGTTCTTCGAGTTCTTTAACTGCATCATATTCTTTAACTTTCGTATACTTTATAATCATCCAAGTTTTTGGGTCTGCTTGAAATGCTTCTGAAAGCTGATCTTTCTTTAAATCTCCCAGCTGAGCAAAAGCTGCTGGCGGTATAACTGGTGGAGTATCTAATCTAGAGACCCATTTAAACTTACCATCAGCATGGCTATAATCTTGATTATATTTCTCGGCAACTTTTGAAAACGCTTGACCACTTTGAATTGCAAGTCTGGCTCTATCAAGAGCATCTTTAGCTCCTTTTTCAGTCATGCCATTACTTAGCTTTATTTCAATTGCATAAACGTAGTATTTTTTGATATTTTTACTTAGTATTGGTGCATGCTCATCTAGGTTATCAATATAAATCATTTGCAACGTATGATTAACAACAAAAGGTTGTGATACTTGATGATTTTTAAGATCTTTTACATGACTTTTATACATCTCTGGTATTGAGTCAAACTTTACTTGTTGGCTTAGTTGACCACCTGAGCTGGCATTAGGAGCTTGTGAGAATTGTTTTGTCATTTCAGAAAAATCAATAAGACCTTTATTAACAGCAATAGCAAGCTTTCTAAATTGATCTATTTTCTTTTGGCGAGCCTTTTTTGAATCTGGTAAAGCTACTATAAAGTTCTTTAGTGTATAAATCTTTATAGGCTGCATCTCTCTATCAAATTCTTCTTGATGTTTTTTTATGTATTTCTGAATTTCTTCAGGAGAAACAGATACTTGTTGTGAGATTGCTTGTTTTTGTAATTGATTTACCATTAATTGCTTTCTGACTCTGCTTTTATAGCTATCAAAAGACATGCCCGCAGCTTCGATGTTTAGTTTTAAAGATTCTTCAGATATGCCATTTTTAGCTGCGATATCTTTAATAGTACTATCAATTTGGGCATTAGATATAACAATATTATTCTGTTGCGCAAGCTGTACTAACACTGCCTGAGCTATTAAACTTTGGAGAGCTTTTCTTTTTAAATCTAATGATGCAGGTGTTAGGTTGGGGTTGATACCTTGTGCAGCTTGAAGCTTTGCTACTTCTTCATTTAATTCAAAAGACGTTATAGGCTTATTATTTACTATTGCTATTGTTTTATTAATTAGTTGTTTACTATTTGGTGATTGAATAGGTTGGTTAAGGGTAGAATTGTTTGTTCCTGGACCAAAAGCATTTTGAAATAGGCTCGATGAAATATCACAATAGCTATTAGTAAATATTGTTATAGAGAGTATAAAAATAAATACTTTTTTCATTATGTACCTTGTCCCCATTCACCAGATTGGTAACCATTGATTTGATTAAGTCTAGTTGCTAAGTTACTTGCACCAGCACCACCAATACCTTTAAGTTCAAACTCTAATACATAAGTATTAGTAAGTTGACCTAGTGCTTGAGGGTCGTTAGGATTATCACTTGTATATGCAGTACCTTGCCATAAAGCTCTGATATCCCAAGATTTAGCATTATATTGGAAGCCAGCAAACACGTTAGCTATTTGATTTGCCTTAAAGTCATAGTTCCATAAACCAGTAATACCCCAATGATTAGTAATATTTAGTATTGTTGATAGAGTAATTGTTTCTTGAGCTGGAGGAGGTACTCCATCATTTATATTTTGCTGAGTTATAGCATTCCAGTTTCTATCAATATTGTTAAATGAAACGTTAAATATATTCTCATTAGCATCTTTATATGAAAGTTGGTAAACCTGGTAGTCAAACTTTTGTGTTTGTAAACGGTAGTTTATTTGAGCTGATAAGTAAATATTTTTAACTATTTGAAACTCAAAAGATGACATAATTGGTGAGAATGAGTCATTAGCATATGGATCTAGCACTGCAGGATCACAATTTGTATTTCCTTGACATAAACTAACTCTTCTATCAGCAAAATATGCTATTTGCCCTATTTTTGCAGATGCAAGGGTGCTACCATCGGCCTTATTTGTTGTTGATGCTTCCAAAGCATATGTTAGCTGGTTAGCGTTATTAATTCTATCCCATCCTGTGAAACGGTTAACTTGGAACATCTGTAGATATTGTTCATTCTGTTGTGAAGTATCAAATAATGGGATATTTCTTTGATTTTGATATGGTATATACGTATAGAATAGACGTGGTCTTAATGTGGTTGTATAAGCAGTATTGTTAGATGTGAAGTCTTTATCAAAATACGCACTAGCATCAATGTTAAATATAGGTAGGGCACTGGTTACAGAGCTTTGGTCAAACTTAACAACATCCGAGTTTCTTCTACCTAGTTGATAGTAACGAATAGGTAGTGCTAGTGATGGGTCTATATTCCACCAGCTGCCTTCAAACTTTCCAGCAATCTTAGGAACTTCAACAGATCTAAAACCACTAACGTTTGTACCAGTAGGTGTGCCCTCACCAAGTACTGGATATGGTGACTTGTAGAAGTAAGTGTTAAGTGTATCTAAACTTAATGTATAGTAGTCTGGAGTATAGTTTTTCGATGTTAGGTTAAACTTGACTTCTGGAAGCTTAGCATATGGGATGTTAGCCAAATCAATTTCTGGGTTTACTACACCATAATCTAGTACTGTAACGCCTGAGTCAATATAGTCGTTGTTATAATTTATATCGAACTCTCTATCTAAAAGAGTTTTTGTAACTAAGTTTACATTACCTGCAGAGAAATCATTATAATATTGAGAGTCACTTACATATTCGTATTTTAGGTTTGTTGTTATGCCGTTCTCATAATCTCCAATACTTGATAGTGTGAATGCTCCACGCATTTCTTTATCTTGAAAATCATAAGGTACGATAGATCCTTCAAACTGGTTCTTAGTATACTTAGACATATATCTGAATGTACCATTTTCCATTATGCCTCTTTGTGTCCAATACACTGTATTTAAAAGTAGGTCATAGTTTGGCGCAAGGTTGAAATAGTACGGTACTGAGAAACCAACACCTGCATTATCATTTTGAGTAAAGCTAGGCATTAAGAAACCAGATCTTCTTTTATCACCAATAGGGTGAGAGAAATATGGTAGGTACATTACAGGAACATCTTCAACTTTGAAGAAACCATTTTTAACATAAACCATTTCTTCTTTAGTGTCTATGTCAATATTTTTACCTGTTATTTTCCATGCATTATCGTAAGGTCCACCAGATGTGATATAACCATCTGTTAGAAGTAGGTTATTTGGATCTTCTTTTTTAAATGTTGTTGCATAGCCTCTTAGGTATCCACTAAAGTTTTCTTTATTGTATATACGCGTATTAGGAGTCTCACGAGCCATCCTAAAGAATGTTTCTCCAGCACTAAGGGTTCCATCGTTAACATTAGTATCTAATTCTTTTGTACGCAGAACAATACCAGTTGATGGCTGTCTTGCGATCACATCGCCAGTCATTACTAGTGATTTTATAGAGCTTTTATCAGCATTGAAATTAACAATAGCATTATTACCATAAAGTTCTTGGTCGCACTGTAATACTTCTACATTTCCTGATGCGATTAATGTTCCATCTGTATCATACTCGGCATTTTCATAAGAAATATCAGTTCTCTTTGATTTACATAATGCTTTAGTAAACTGACTATCATTACTATAGTATCCACCAACGAAATAATCAGGCTTATTTACCCAGCTTAGATCATCAGCTAAGGCTTTTTCTTTTTGTGCAGCTTTTAGTTCTTTATTAAAAACATTTTTTGGCTTTTCTGCACGTTGACATGACCATTGACCATCAACAACTTTGCATTTCCAGTCTTCTTTAATGGGATTGTTGTCAAGGATACGCGCAGCATGGGCTTGTACTGTAAATAAAACAGTACCAAAGCTTATTAATAAATACTTACGAATCCCCTTTAACATATTTGACCTTTGATAGCCCTAACTTATTGAGTTTTTAAAAATAATCATGATATTATATCCACATTTACTAAAATTTTCCATTTTAATTTTTTTAAGATACAAACAAAATAAAACTAACATATTGGATTACTAAATGAATATAGAAACATATTTATCAGAAATACTAGCAAAAGCTTTTCAAAAATTAGGATATGCTGAGAGTTTTGCTAAAGTTGTAGTTTCAACTCGCGAAGGAGTTGGACATTTTCAATGTAATGGTGCGATGCCGTTAGCAAAGTTTGCAAAAAAGCCACCTTTTATTATTGCTCAAGATATTATTGATAGTATCGATGATAAAAGTATTTTTGCGAAACTAGAGGTAGCAAAGCCAGGGTTCATTAATATAACTTTATCAAATGAATTTTTAGCAAATACAACTAATAGATTTTTAAAATCAGAAAGCTTTGGAGTTAAAAATACTAATAATTCTAAAAAAATAGTATTAGATTTTGGAGGGCCAAATGTAGCTAAACCAATGCATGTTGGACATATAAGGTCTGCTTTATTAGGAGATTCTTTACAAAGAATACATCGTTTTTATAATGATGATGTGGTTTCAGATGTGCATTTGGGCGACTGGGGTACTCAGATGGGTATGTTGATTGAAGAAATTAAACTACAATCTCCAGAGTTAGTTTACTTTGATGAGAGTTTTACAGGAGAGTATCCTGAAACCTCTCCAGTTACAGTTAAAGAGCTCGCTGAAATTTATCCAAGAGCATCTAAAAGATGTAAATCAGACATTGCAGAAATGGAGAAAGCTAGACAAGCTACTTTTGAATTACAGCAAGGCCGTAGAGGCTATGTAGCACTATGGAGACATTTCGTTAATATATCAGTAGAAGCAGTTAAAAAAGACTATGATAGTTTAGATGTTAGTTTTGATTTATGGTTAGGTGAAAGTGATGCTAATAAATTTGTTGATGAGATGATATCTCATTTTAAAGCAGAGAACTTTATTTACGAAGATGAAGGTGCTTGGGTTATAGATACAAATAAAGAAGGTGTTCCCCCGTTAATTGTTGTTAAAAGTGATGGTGGAGTTATGTATGGCACAACAGATTTAGCTACCTTATGGCAGCGTAATAAGGATCTTGACCCTGATGAGGTTATTTACGTTGTAGATAAAAGACAGTCGTTACACTTTAAGCAGGTATTTAGTGTTGCAGAGAGAACAGGTGTAGTAAGTGATAAATGTAGGCTTAAACATATAGCTTTTGGTACGATGAATGGTAAGGATGGTAGACCTTTTAAAACAAGAGAAGGTGGCGTTATGCATTTATCAGATCTAATTTCTCAGGCACAACAATGTGCTAGAGATAGAATGCCAGATGAAAAAAATGAGCAAGTGATAAACCAAATAGCAATGGCTACAATCAAATTTGGAGACTTAGTTAACAACTATTCAAATGATTATATTTTTGATTTGGAAAAATTTGCTCAATATGAGGGTAAAACAGGACCTTATCTTCTATACACAGCCGTAAGAGCTAAATCAATTCTTAGAAAAGTTTTTGGTGATGATTACTGCATAGAGTCTTTAATTAATGATTATAAAATATTACCAGCAGAAAATGAACATGAAGAAAAGTTACAGTTACAGCTTTTACAGTTTCCAATAGCTGTTGCGAGAGCTTATGAGAACTCTCAGCCACATCATATTTGTGAGTATGCTTATTCTTTAGCAAATAGTTTTAATAAATTTTATGTGAACTGTCATATTATGGGGGTTGATGATGAAAGCATTAAAAATTCGCGTGCTGCTTTATGTATCTCAATGGTAAAAGCAATGAGCATTGCTGTTGGCTTATTAGGTATTTCAATTCCTGAAAGAATGTAATTACAAATAGTCATGAAAAAAATCTATATACTAGCATTTTTGCTGATTTTACCAATTATATCCTTTACAAAAGATATAAATAGTAAAACAGATCAGTGGGGTAATGCTCTTAAATCAAATAATAATTATTCTTCATGGGGCAATAAAACAGGGAATGTTAAAGTTTTTCAGTTTAAATTTGATCCCTCAAAAGAGTATATGATCGAAACATATCCAGTTGGCTATCAAAGTTATAAGTATCATATGTTAGCTAATGAGAAAGGAGCAATAGTTTTTGTTCTTAAGGGTGAAATTAAAGAAGAATTTTTTAAAGATAAAAATAGTAAAGCTAAAATATCTAATATTTATAAAAAAGGTGATTATTTTATTATAGGCAATAATAAAAAATTACTTCGCAGAGATACAGTAGTAGGTGATACAGCTGTAGAGTTAGCTGTTGTAAGATATTAGAGCAAAAATATATAAAATAATTTCTCAAAATTCAAGAGTATTTCTAAATTAAAACTAGTATATAATTTTTACTTAGTTACAAGATATATGGAATTCTCAATGTCTAACTTCTTTAATCAACCTAAAGCTTTTTATACTATATTTATGTTAGAAATATGGGAGCGCTTTGGATATGGTGCTTTAGTTGCAATACTCGTTGTTTACTTACAAATAGGCGGTATCCATCTAAGTGAGAGTGGAGCAATAGCAACCTATGCAGCTTTTGCAGCCTTAGTTTATGCTTTTATCGTCTTGGGTGGTTATATTGGTGATATGATTCTTGGCGCAAAAAGGACAATATTACTTGGTTTAATTATACTTCTTAGTGGTTATGCACTATTAGTTTTTGAAGATAAAGAATCGACTTTATGGGGGTTATCTTTTATATGTGTGGGTACTGGCTTATTTAAGTCTAATCCAACTAGTTTATTAGCTAAATGTTATGTAGATAGTGACTCTGGAAAAATCAGTAATGCATTCACTTTATTTTACATGGCGATAAATATTGGTTCGTTATTAGGAATGTTAATGATTCCAACTATAGCAAAAAACTTTGGTTATTCCTCCAGTTTTGTAGTTATTTCAATGGCTCTCATTTTAGCAATTGTGACGTTTATAGGTCTCGGCTTTACTATGAAAAATATTCATACATATGCTGACGGTAAAAAATTAAATTATAAGTATTTATTTTTTGTGATCGTTGGTGTGGCTATTATGATATATATAGTTAAGTTTTTATTAGCATATATCTTAATTGCTAAATTAATAGGCTCTGTGCACAAAAATAAATTTTCATCGAAGCCAAATAAAAGTACAAGCTAATTTAATCATTCCTAGATATG
>NZ_JBGCTX010000056.1:0-15331 GCF_041102755.1 Francisella sp. 19X1-34 | reverse complement strand
TTTATTATTTCTCCAATTAAAATCAATAATTATAAATATTTAGACATGAAGTAATTATCGAACTGAGGTTATAACTAGGATTTAGTAGTTCTCGATAAGACTACATGAAACACTAAATACTGTGTAAGCTTTATTCTATAAGGTTTTATGATTTTTGTAAAACTATATAGAAAGAATAAATGGTGCCGGAGGCCGGACTCGAACCGGCACTCTGTTGCCAGAACCGGATTTTGAATCCGGCGCGTCTACCAATTTCACCACTCCGGCGTATTATTAGATATCTTCAGGCCAGTTATCTAGTGCTGTACCAAGAGATAAGCCTAGCTCTGATAATTTTTGTTTAATCTCTGTTAGAGACTTTTTACCAAAGTTTGGAGCTTTTAGAAGTTCATTTTCAGTCTTTTGCACAAGCTCACCAATAAATCTAATATTTACTGCTTTTAGACAGTTAGATGATCTAGCTGTTAGATTTAGCTCTTCAACATGCTTTAACAATATAGGATCTATATCTTTTGTTGGATCCTCTACAAAGATACCTTGATTAATCTCTTCAACATCAACAATATTCCTTAGTTGATTTTGAATCTTAGTTGCCGCTAATCTTAAAGCTTCTTCACAAGTAATATTACCGTTTGTTTTAATATTAAAGTTAAGTTTATCAAGATCTGTACGTCTACCTACACGGGCATCTTTAACTTCAAAGTCACAGAAAGTAACAGGTGAAAAAGTAGCATCTAAAAGAAACTCACCATCTTTGAAATTTTCAACTGTTTGTCTATAACCAACACCTTTTTCAACTTTAGCTTCTATCTTAAGCTTTCTGCCGCCATTATAGCTGCAAATAAATACTTCTTCAGTTATTTTCAAACCCTCAGATAACTTAGCTTCCTCAGAGAAAACTTCTTCTTCTGAACCAGAAAGATCAAAGATTATAGTACCTGTTTCAGCATTATCCGCCAGTGTTACAGGAAGAGCTTTAACATTTAAGATAATGTCAGCAACAGTTTCATCACATGGGATTACATCTTCCAAAGATGTAATTTTACCATCATTAATTTTTATACTAGTAACACATGCACCATCAACAGAATAAAGCATAGTTTGCTTTAAAGCATAACCAAGTGTATAACCAACACCTCTTTCTAGTGCTTCAAAAGAAAACTTAGTAGCATTTTTAGCATAGTCATCAATTTTAATATTAGTAGGATGTAGTAAATTTTCTAGTGCCATAGCAGTTTTAAAACCTAGTTATATTTTATTCGATATAATTTAATTCCAAAGATTATAACATACAAATGCAAAATTTTAATAGCTTTATTATAACTTCTTGATTTTGTTTATACTTTCAAGCTTTGCTTTAATCTTACTTTCAAAACCACTACCAGATGGTGAATAGAAAGTTTGTTTTATATTTTTAGGTAAATATTGCTGATTAACATATGAGTTTGGATAGTTATGCGGATATAGATAGTTACTGTCCTTATAGTTTTTCAAATGCTGAGGAACTTCTATATGTCCTAGACCTTTAGTTATCTGTTGTGCTTGCGCCAGTGCTTTATAACAAGCATTACTTTTAGGTGCTACAGCTAAATATATGGCAGCCTGAGATAAAACTAACCTACCCTCTGGTAGACCTAGTTTCTCATATGCATTCCAAGCATCTAGCGCAATTCTCAAAGCTTGTGGATCAGCGTTACCAATATCCTCTGATGCTATACACAACATTCTTCTAGCAATAACTAATGGATCTACACCATTATCAAGCATTAGCCCCAACCAAAATATAGCCGCATCTGGATCTGTACCTCTTACAGATTTATGAAAAGCAGAAAGCTGCTCATAAAACTCCTTACCTTCACGATGAAAGTCTCGAGATGCTTCACCCACTGCTTGATCAAATAAGTCTTTATTTAGGATAATGCTATCTTTTTGATCACTAATCAAAAACATTCTCTCAAGCAAATTTAAAATTTTACGGCAATCACCTTCACTATAATTATGGATAGCATTATATAAATCTTCACTTATTTCAAAAGAGCACTTTGCTAAAACCTCATCTTGATCTAATGCTCTTTGGATAAGTTTTTTAGTTTCTGCAATACTTAAGCGTTTAAGGCGTAATACAAACAATCTCGAAACTAAAGCATTATTTAAATAATATGTTGGATTCTCTGTAGTTGCACCAATTAAAATAATCTTACCAGACTCAACATATGGTAAAAGTAAATCTTGTTGTGATTTATTAAAGCGATGAATCTCATCCAAGAATAATACAAAGCTATCTAAATCTTTATTATCAGCAATAAGCTTCTTAACTTCCTTTACACCTGAGTCCACGGCTGATAACTCAAAGAACTCTAGATTCTTAGAGCTTGCTATAATTCTTGCTAATGTGGTTTTACCAACCCCTGGTTTACCACATAAAACCATTGAACAAATACCATCACCAATAAGTATCTTTCTTAATACTCCATTTTCAGATAACAAATGCTCTTGGCCTATAATATCATCGATTTTCCTAGGCCTTATTCTGGCTGCTAGAGGTGTATATTTCATTTATTAAATCTCATTATTTTTTTGATTTTCACAGCACATTGCGATTAGCTAGTTGTGAAACTATTAACATAAACCTTATACCTAGTCTATGATTTTCTAATTAATAATAATCTTATACTTACTTTTAACAAGCTCATAAAGCATGCCTTCACGTACAGCTCCATTTGATAAACTCATTTTAGTGAGACCTAAGCAATCAAATATCGCATACAAAATAGCAACACCTCCGGCAAGGACACTTTCACGATCTTCTCTTAAGCCTTCAAAACTTATATCCTCAACTTGTCTTTTATCCATCATCATAGTTATTAGATCATTTAAGAAATCTTGTGTAACAACAGAGCTTTTATTGAGCATTTCAGAAATATTTGCAACCGAGATAATTGTACCAGAAGAACCTAAAACATTATTCCAGCCTATTCTCTTATATTTCGATAATATTGGCTCAAGTATTTGCTTAGCTTTTAGCGCCGCTGCGTGAAAGTTTGCGAAATCAAGCCTCTCATTTGTAAAGAAATCCTTTTGCATACCAACACAACCCATATCTAAACTACGTGCGATTAATATTTTATCACCTCGACCAATTACAATTTCTGTTGAGCCTCCGCCAATATCAATAACCAAAGTCTTTTGCTTTATATCATGATTATCTCTAGCACCAACATAAACAAGTCTTGCCTCTTCTGGCCCAGAAATAATTTTAATCTTAGTTCCTAAAGCCTTATCTAATTTCTTTTTAAATCCTTTAATATTGTTTTTTGCTTTTCTAAGAGTATATGTCCCTACCGCTCTGACATGTTCAACTTTATATTTTTGTATTTCTTGAGCAAAAAACTCCAAACATTTAATAGCTCTTTCTTGAGTATCTTTACTTATAGTTAGATTATTGTTTAAACCTGCTCTTAATTGCACCTTTTGTTTTTGTTTAGATAGTGTAACAACCTCACCTTTAGGTTTGATTTCACTAATAAGCATATGAAAGCTATTTGAACCTAAATCTACTGTTGCTACTATTTTTGACATATAAACCAAAAGTATCTATTTCATAACTAGTTATATTATAAAAAAATATAGCTAAAATAGCTAAAAAAATTTGTCTAAGAGGTTTTTTTGTTTATAATAAATGACAATTAGTTTAACTTCTTATAAAATATCAAAATATATAGTAGCCAAGCTACTTAATCAGTTTTAAAATCAAAATTTAAAGGAAAATCAAAGCATGTCAAAATGTATCGATATATCAGATAGTCAATTCGAAAGCGAAATTCTAAATAGTGATACCCCTGTATTATTAGATTTTTGGGCACCATGGTGTGGTCCTTGTAAAATGCTTTCTCCTATACTTGAGCAAGTAGCTGATCACTATGGTGATCAAATCAAAGTTTGCAAAATCAATATCGATGACAATGAAGAAACTGCTATGAAATTCGGTGTTCGTGGCGTACCTACTCTTATGGTTTTCAAAGATGGTGAAAACAAAGAAACTAAAGTTGGTGTGGTACAAAAAAGTCAATTAATTTCAATCATAGACAAATATCTATAATTTAGTTATATCAACATATCTTTACAAATAGAGAATCAAATGAATTTAAATGAATTAAAGTATAAATCTGTTAATGAGCTAATGGACATAGCTCAAAGCCTAGATCTTGAATCACTGCGTGCAAGAAAACAAGAACTTATCTTTTCAATCTTAAAATATCATGCTGATAAAGGTGAAGATATTTATGGTGAAGGTATTTTAGAAGTTCTACAAGATGGTTATGGTTTCTTAAGATCTTCAGATAGTTCGTATTTTGCATCGCCTGATGATATCTATGTTTCACCAGCTTTTATTAGAAAATTAAACCTACGTACTGGTGATAGTATTGTTGGTAAAATTCGCCCACCTCGCGATAATGAGAAATACTTTGCAGTTAAGCATATCGATAGTGTTAACTTTGACTCTCCTGAGCTAGCTAGAAAGAAAATTTTATTTGAAAACCTAACTCCTGAATATGCTAAAGAAAGACTAACGATGGAGATTGGTAACGGTTCAAATGAAGATATTACAGCCAGAGTGATTGATCTAGCTGCACCATTTGGTAAAGGTCAACGTGGTTTGATTGTTGCTCCTCCTAAAACTGGTAAAACAATCATGATGCAAAATATTGCAACATCAATCGCTAAAAATCACCCTGAGTGTAATCTAATTATGTTACTAATTGATGAGCGTCCTGAGGAAGTTACAGAAATGCAACGTTCAGTACGTGGTGAAGTTGTTGCTTCAACATTTGATGAGCCTGCAGCTCGTCACGTTCAGTTAGCAGAAATCGTAATTGAAAAAGCAAAAAGATTAGTTGAGCATAAACAAGATGTTGTAATCCTTCTAGACTCTATCACAAGACTTGCTCGTGCATACAACACTGTATCACCTGCTTCTGGTCGTGTACTATCTGGTGGTGTTGAAGCTAACGCTCTACAAAAGCCTAAGAGATTCTTTGGTGCTGCTCGTAATACAGCTGAAGGTGGTAGTTTAACAATCATCGCTACAGCTCTTGTAGAAACAGGATCTAAAATGGATGAGGTTATCTTTGAAGAGTTTAAAGGTACTGGTAACATGGAGCTTCATCTTGATCGTAAAATTGCTGAACGTCGTGTTTACCCTGCTATTAGCTTTGATAGATCAGGTACGCGTAGAGAAGAGCTTCTTACATCTCAAGAAGAGCTACAAAAACTTTGGGTTCTTCGTAAGATTCTTGGTGGTATGGAAGATGTTCAAGCAATGGAATTCTTAACAGAGAAGATGAAAGGCTCTCTAACAAATGAAGAGTTCTTCCAAACTATGAAAAGAGGCGCTATTTAATTCCTCTATAGTTTTAACTACCTTCTTTCTACTTTATTCTCAAAATCTCAATGAAAAAGATAAAATGCTAAATAAATATAAATCAAACTTGATTTAATGTTTAATAAATTAGTAATAGAGTTTTCAAAAGTTGATTAGTTTTTTATTAAAGATGTACAGTATTTATTTAAACCTTCTGCTGAATCTTTAGAAGTTGTTTCAGTATAACATCTAAGTTCAGGGGCATTACCAGAAGGTCTTAAATGTAAAACATCCTGATTCTCCAAAGTTATTCTAACACCATCTGTAGTGTCTATATGTTTGATTTTATTTTTACCATTAAAATACTCTGACATTATCTGCTCTAAAAGCTTCGATTTGCCTGCTAATATTGCTTCTAATATTTCATGACTTTTCTCAGTTGCAAAATCATCAACTTTACTACTAGCTGTATAACGTGCAGGAAGATCAAACAATAGTTCAGATATAGTTTTGTTTGAATCTATAGATAGCATAAGCACAGCCAACATTGGTATCACAGCATCTCGAGTAGGTAATGCCTTTAAAGTAGAATTTTCTATACAAATATCTCCAGCTTGTAAAAAACCTCCATTTGCCTCATAACCAACTACGCCACTATATCCATCTGAAAGTAATTGATTCATTGCAGCAATTACATATGGCGAACCAATTTTAGTTCTAATAATATTTTCAAAATAACCAATCTTTTCAACTATAGTATTACTACTAACTGGAGTAGCAACAGAATGTGTCTGCAGATACCTAGCCGTTAGAACACCTAATATGTCACCTTTTATCCAGTTACCATACTCGTCACTAACTAAAGGTCTATCTGCATCACCATCAGTTGATACGATACTATCAATTTTATACTCACTCGCCCATTGCTTTGCAAGCTTTACATCTTCTTGGCGAATTGCTTCAGTATCTACTGACACAAACCTTTCAGAGAATCCTAGTAAAATAACTTTAGCTCCTAATTTTTCAAGAATTTCTTTAGCTATCTTACGTCCTACCGATGAATGCTCATATAGCCCAATAGTCTTACCTTCTAAACAGTTTTTAGGGAAGAAATTTATATATCTATCGACATATTGTAAATGTGCTTGATTACATACTTTAGGAAGCTCTACATCTTGTAAAAACATCTGATTATCATCAAAAGTATTTTGATCAACTATGGTTGTTTGATTAACAATAAGCTCTTCATCTTCTTTAAGAACTTCACCATAGGGAGTGTTAAATTTAATACCATTTCTATCTTCTGGAATATGACTACCAGTAACCATAACTGATGGTATCTTATTAGATACTCCATACAACATTACCGCTGGGGATGGTACCTCTCCACAATATATAGGCTCATAACCACTATCTGCCACAGCTTTAACAACTGCCTTTGCTATCCTAGGGCTACTGTCGCGCAAATCATGTGCTATAGCAATTTTTATACCTTTAGTTATAGAATATTTTTGTTCTAAAAACTGAAGAAAAGCTTTAGTGTATAACCAGCAAATTTTATCAGCCATAGCAGATACAAGACCTCTAACACCACTAGTACCAAACTTAACGCCACTGGTTTTTATAACATCTTTAATGACTACTTTTTCCACAAGAATCTCCTAGAATAGTTTTAATATTATAAATTTATTTTTTCTTACGATAGTTTAACAGTCGGCCTTTAAATATTTCCAACAATTTAGCTACATATTTTGTTGAAATAAACAAATAGTTAGACTTAATACCATTTGTTTTAAGAGCTTTCATTGTTTCTTGATTGATAATTTTTTTACTTTGTAAATTGCTTGTACTAACACCACCTACTAACATATTGATTATACATTTATTCAAATAAGTATACGAAAGCCTATTTACAAGTAGAAATCTCACAAAGATTTCATAATCTGCAGCTATTTTGAAGTCTAAGCGATACACTCCATATTTGTCATAAACAGACTTTTTAACAAAAAGCGTTGGATGTGGTGGCATAATCCCAAATTTAAGTTTGTTTGGAGTAAATCGCTTAGCTGAATAATAACGAAGAATTTTATTACTCTCATTCACAAACATTAAATCTGCAAAAAGCATATCTTTATCATTTTGCTTAAACTGTTTTACAATATCATCTATCACACTATTGTTACTATAGCAGTCATCACTATTCAAAATACCAATAATATCTCCAGTAGCTAAAGCAATGCCTTTATTCATAGCATCATATATACCATCATCAGACTCACTTATAACCTTTGATATTTTAGATTCATACTTTGCTAAAATATCCAAAGTACTATCATAACTGCTACCATCTACTATAATATACTCAATATTTTCATATGTCTGTGATAACACTGATTTTATTGTATTTTCAATAGTTTCTTCTGAATTATAACAAACTGTAATTATCGATACTTTCAAACTATCAACCTTCTAAAATATTTTTATAAATCTCTAACTGCTTTGCTATTATATAATCATTTTGATATTGCTTTGCAGTATTTTCTGCATTTTGAGCCATCAAATCATAATTAGCATAACCATATGACCTTTCAATAGTTTCTTGTAAACCATCCTTGGTCGCTAAAAATCCATTTTGTTCATTTTTTATAAAATTTTTACGAGTACCAATATCAAATCCAATAACTGGAATACCAAAACTCATAGCCTCTATTATTGTTAAACCAAATGTTTCATACAATAAAGCTGGCTGAATTAGATATTTTGACTGAGAAATAAGAGATAAAGTTTCTTCTCTAGAGCATTTACCTCTAAAAATAATATTTTTCGATGAGTATTTATTAATTATTTCATCACTATCGGGACTATTACCGACTACCGTCAGCACAAATTTATCATCTAAAGATAACCAAGTATCTAAAAGATCAAATATGCCTTTAGATTCTTCTAGTCTACCTACATATATATAATTTTGCTTATCAACTTTATTATGTCGCTGTGTTAAAGAAGCTATACTATTAGGCTTTAAAATTATTTTATCTACAGCTATACCAAGCTCTGTAACTTTCTGCTTTTGAAAATCTGTTAGTACAAAAAAATAATCAATGTTTTTAAACATCCTTAAAAACCTATAAAAGCTAAATGCTAACTGAGCCACCAAACTTTGTAATCGCGACTTTCTATAACATTTATTTTTGATGCCAGAAATAGGTAATTTATTTTTAGTGCATAGTTCACATACTCCAAAGCCATCTCTATATAAAATTCCCGATATACACCATAACCTATAGTTATGAAGCGTATGTACTACTTTTGCACCTGACTTTTTAGCTGCCCTAAATATACTTGGTGTTAACAGCGGAAAGTAATTATGTACATGAACTATATCAATATTATTATCTTTAACTATTTTTTTAATATTCTTATAGTGCTTAAGTGAAAACCATATTCCAAATAATAGGCTAAACTTACTAATATCATCATTAGAAACTTCATATGCTAAGACTTTATCTCTGCCATGTAGTTTTTGTAAAGACTTTAACTCATTTTCATAAACTATATCCTCACCACCAATATTATTTGACTGATAGCGATTATGGACAATTAAAATCTTCATAAATAAGCCTCGATTTGCTTAATATCTTTATCATTCAAAGAAAACTTCTCTACCCCTGCAATAAGCCCATAATATTTATTTGAGTTAATTTTTCGTATTAATGAAACCATCTCATCAATATTCTTAGGATCTATCCAGTAACCATTTATATCATTTTTAACAATATCTCTAGCTCCACAGTTTTGGCTAATGATCACTGGCAAACCAAAATAAAATGCCTCTTCAACAACCAACCCCCATGGTTCAACTAAGCTAGGTAAAATAAAAATATCATGATTAAGAAATTCTTCTTTAAGTTTTTTATTTTCAATAGCTGACTTAAATATAATGTTATTACTAGTAGCAATTTTATGTAAGTAATCTTTCTGCTCACCTTCACCAATTATAGTTAAACTATAATCTTCAATACTGTTAAACACTTGGACTAATCTTTCTAAATTTTTAACTTCAGATAGTCGACCAATGTAAAGAAACTTTTTATGATACTCTCTAGCTTCTCTATTAAAGATCGGCTTATTGATAATACCAACACCTTTAGTAATTTTGACATTTCCGCGATATCCAAGCTTAACAAGTAACTCTCGATGAAGGTCTCCAGAAGCAAAAACTTTAGAAACTCGTGATAAAAATATTTTTTTTATTATTGCCTGTGGCCCAGTTACCTTACTTTCATTGATAGTTGACTCAAGAGCTAAACAATTCTTACTTTTACTATTAGTAAAAATAACATACCAAAATTCACGTAAATCCCAGCCACTAACTAATATTTTCTTATATTGAAAACTTTTTAAAATACTTCTTAAAAGTCTAATATTTGCAGAAAAGTTTCTCTCTTGTAAATTTCCAGGAAACAAAATTTTATACTCAAAGGACACATCATTTAAGGCAACAAAATCATCGGCCCTCTTTTCATTTGTATTTGCTGCTAGAAAAATAACAAAGATATTTAATTTCTTCGCTAATTGATTATACAAATTAACTTTATAAAAAGCTGGTATGTGAGTAACTATTACGTAATCATACATGAGAATTTATCCTGCCTTTTATTAAATCTATATCTTTATTTATATGTATATAATATAACAATACAAGCTTTTAGTAACCCCTAAAGTAGCCTCGTAGCTTAACTAATATAGAGATAATATAACTTTTTATTACAGGAATATACGAAAGTCCATAAGATCTATTTATCTGAAACTTTTCTTTTAAAATTTTATTTAGATTTTGTGAGGAAATACCATCAAGATCATACTTAGAAATAACAATATCTAAATACTTTGATTTTTTACCAAGTTTAAAATACTGCATCGTAAAATCTTGATCTGCACATATATTATATTTAAGATTATATTTTATTGAATCATTTAGCTTATAAAAAGTAGACTGATGACATAGCATCATTCCTAGTGCCATGTCTTTTAAATTTAAATCTGGCTTATATTTTAAGATTTTATGTCCAATATCAGTATTACCATAAACAACTCCTATATCCTGCGGAACCTCCTGGTCGAACACCCTTTCTATCACATCATTAGAATAGAAACAGTCACCTGCATTCATAAAGTTCAACCACTGGCCTTTGGCTAAAGATATACCTTTATTCATAGCATCATATATACCTTTATCAGGCTCACTTATATATTGACTAATATGATCTTGGTACTTTTTAATTATATCTAAAGTACCATCAGTAGAGCCTCCATCAATAATAATATACTCTACATTTTTATATGATTGATTTAATACACTTAAAATAGTCTCTTCTAGAAGTTCTTTAGCATTATATACAACTGTTATAACTGAAACTAATGAATAATTACTTTCTTGAGTTCGAGAATTTGACAAGGATAGCTCCTAAGATTAATGACTTTTTCTACCTAGTTTTTCTCTAAGTTTAAAACCTATATGACGAAATATTCTTACATACTCATTATGTCTTCTTATCATATTATCAGATGTATATTTAACATAAAATTTGTACATGAAAATATGCCATAAATCAAAAATATTCCTTCTTGGTTTGCCTCCAACAATATCATAAAACTCATTCATATAGCCACTTAAATCATGGCTTTTATTAGTTTCATGATGCCTAAAACCTGAAATATTACTATTGCATATATGCAAATTCGCATACTTTGCAAACTCATGCCACATAAAAAAATCACCTGCTAGTTTATATTCAGCAAATTTTTTCATATTCATCTTATCTTGCAAAGACTTTGTCCAAAAAGTTGACTCTTGCTGTATTGACGGCAGACTCGTGCCATGGATACCTTTTAGAATTCTTTTTCTTGAGGGTACCAAAGGCAACATAGAGTTATCAATAATGCCATCCTTGTTATACCAGGTATTTTTAGCATTTATCCATTGCGCCTTTTCACCATGTTTTTTGATCTCAGCCGCTATCGCCTTAAAAGCATTTGGCAGATAAAAATCATCTGAATTTATATATGCAACAATATCACCTGTTACTATTGAAAGACCTTTTGATAAGGCATCATACATACCTTCATCAGGTTCACATATGAACTTAATATCTAGATTATTACAGTAAATATCCAGCTCACCATTGTTATGTTTATCAACATATTTTTGAATAATATCACAAGTACTATCTTTTGATTTACCATCTACAAGAATATATTCAATATCAAAATCACCCCTTTGAGTAATTACACTCAAAATAGTTTCTTCAATATACTTCTCAGAATTATATGATACTGTTACTATAGAAAATTTCACTTTCTTCCTCTTTTATGAAAATATTGAACTAGAGTTTTTTGATCTTAATAGTAGTTTCTTTACTAATCACCCCTGCTTCAAACTTAACTTCTATTTTAGATGTTTTTAATGGATCCTCAAAGCGGTCATCCGCTATATCAACAAAGTTCACTTCTATAGCGTATTGTCCTTTAAAAATATCACATTTAAATTTATTAGTAATATTATATTTCTCAGAATTTTTTACATCTTTTAGAATATTATCTTCTGAGAATGAGTTAAAAATTGAAAGAGTTTTACCAGTAATATCATGAGCAGAAAAGTCAACTCTAACTTTCTTATAATCATTTTTAAAATTCACATCTAAAGAGACTGTATACTCTAATCCTGTTTCTAAAAAACTTGTTTGATTACCTTCAGAATCATAAATACATATGCCATTAGTAGATATATCATTTTCTTCATCTTTAAAATCATTATTAGTTGATAAATTATCATGATCTAACTCATCAACATCTCCGTTTAATCTTTTAATTTCTTTTATTACGCGCTCTTTATCAGGGCTAAATAATGCTTTTTGGTAATAATGTGCAACTTCTCTAGGATCTCCATCAAGGAGTATCTCTTTGTTATGTATAAATATTGCTCTAGTACAAAACTCAACCATAAGTGCCACATTATGAGATACAAAAATAACTGTAGTACCTTCTTTCAATAATTGTCTAATTCTAACAAAACATTTATTTTGAAAGATTGCATCTCCAACAGCTAAGACTTCATCAACAATCAATATATCTGGTTTTACAGCAGTAGCTATACCAAAACCTAATCTAGCTTTCATCCCACTACTATAATTTTTCACAGGTTGTCTAATATAATCTCCAATTTCTGCAAAATCAATAATATCTTCAATAGTATTTTTTCTTTCAGATTCGGCAACCTTATTTAAGTCTAGACTAAAGCCAATATTCTGCTCACCTGTCAATTCAGGGTTTATACTTCCTCCAAGTTCTAACATGGCATTTATATTACCATGAACATTAACACTCCCGGATGAAGGAGTCACAACCCCAGCAATCATTTTTAGTAAAGTCGACTTACCTGCACCATTTAATCCAAATATCCCTAGGACTTCTCCTTTTTTAATATCTAAATTTATATTTTTAACAGCACAAAAGTCTTTATAGTATTTTTTTCTTGTAATACTAAAGGCTTCTTTAACACGATCTCTAGCACTTTCATAAATTTTATAATTCTTTGATAGATTACTTAGCTTTATTACGATATCTTTTTTCATTTAAATAACGTCTCCAAAGTGAGGAGTTAATCTCTTAAAGACTATGGCTCCGACAAAAAGTATTGAAAGCATCATTATCCAAAATATTGTTAGCTGTTGAGTTGAATCTTGCCAAAACCATACACCATGAATAAATGTATCACGGAACCCTTGGATAATATAGGCCATAGGATTTAGGTCTAAAATAAATCTAAACCTTTCAGGAACTTTATCTGGTGACCAGAATACTGGAGTAAACCAGAAACCAAATTGAGTAATTAAACCAACAACTTCGGTAGTATCTTTAACAAAAACCCTAAGAGCAGAAGTTAGCCAACCTAAACCTAATAGCAACATTATAGTGCAGAAAAGATAGTATGGGATCTGTAACCAGTATATATTAGGAAAATGTCCATTCAACATAAATACTATCATTAGAATAAACACTAAGACCACGTGTATTATAAAACATGACAATATACTTATTAATGGCAATATATTAACACTAAAGGCAACTTTCTTAACTAAGAATTCATTTACAATTATAGCTTCACAACTTTTTGTTAAAGCATCAGAGAAAAAGAACCATGGAATCATACCCGTCAATAAGAATAATATTATAGATGAGCTGCCTCCACTACCTCCAGGTCTAATACCATATGTAAAAACAACCCATATTACCAATATAAATGTAATAGGTCTAATTACAGCCCAAAAAATACCTAAGTAAGAACCTAGAAATTCTTCTTTAAAATTATTGTAAGCTAAAACCATTATAAGCTTTTTATTATTTATCAAATGTTTGAGAAATCTATAGAACTCTTTCACATATCTCATATATTTAAATTACACCCTTTCAGTGTAGATATAATTATCAAATTATAGCAAAATATTTAAACAAATAGAAAGGTAAATTCAATAGACAATACTCCTAAATGAATTAAATATTTTATTTTAATAATTCATTACTATAGTCTTTTATATACAACATTTTAAAGCTGATTATATTTAATTCAGATAGATATCACTAAGTACATAATACCCTATTTATATTTCTATAGGTAAAGTATTAAATTAATACTCCACTTAAAATAGTAAATATGTGATACTTAAACCCTTATTTAAAAAATCTATCTAACTTACATACTTTAATAAACTTTATAATTAATGATCGTAAACTATTGTCATTAACTTGTTTCTCAAGAAACTCTATGTACTCACTACATTCTTTTATAGTTTCATTATCTCTTTTTTTAAATCTTGCAAAGCTCTCTATCACAACTTTATAGTCAATTTCTGATAGCTGATCTAATACTTCTGATGCAAATGGCTCCTCACTAGAACAAATATTCTCACTAAATGTGTTCGCAAATGAATACAAGAATTTATCTCTATAACTATTACCAAAAATATAACTAAAATCTATACAACCATGTAAAAACATTATAAGCTGAGCCTGCTCATTTGCACCGCTCCAAATGCCGCCATCATTCATTCTATAAACTGACATGGTTTTATCAATATACTTAATAGGCCCAAACCTTGAGAATACAAGTAACATATATACATCATTACGCTTAACTGATGAGTATTTCTTTAAATATTCATCAATTTGATATTTATACTCAGAGTCATATCTAAAAACTAAAGATGTTGTATGTAAATAGTCCAAATCTATAAAATCCTCGAACACATAAATATCTTTTTTACTATTTGAATCTACAAATAATTTATTTGTTAACTCCCCGTTTACTAAAAATCTTGTATTATGACCACATCCCATAAATTCTTTATTAGGTTTTAGAAAGTCTATCTGCTGCTGTAACTTGGTAGAATCAGTCCAATAATCATCTCCTTCACATAGAGCTATATATTTACCCCTAACCTCTGGTAAAATAAAATCTCTAATGGGTAAAGCACCTTTTGAGTACTGATTCTCTTTTTGGTAAATCAATCTAATTATATTTGGGTATTTTTTTACATAACTTCTTATAATCTCAGTAGTTCGATCTGTTGAACAGTCATCACTCACAATTATTTCAAAAGAAAAATCTGTAATTTGAGATAAAAATCCCGTTAAGGCTTCTTCAATATACTTTTCTTGATTGTATGCTGTGCAACAAATACTAACCAAAGGCTCATCATTTTTCCAATTTGATAATATTTGATTCTCACTTCTTAATTCAGACATTAATTATAAAACTAAGATAATCTCTACATGGTAAACATTATAATCATAAACAGGGATATATTAAATAACTCAATAATATTACTCTATGAATTAGGTTCTGTGCACAAAAAATATAAATTAGATTGAAAATAGCTAAACCGTTGTTATTTAAAAGTTGAAAGGCAG
>NZ_JBGCTX010000055.1:0-15430 GCF_041102755.1 Francisella sp. 19X1-34 | reverse complement strand
TTTTCGCTTATTTTAACCTAAAAACACTACTAAACCCTTAATTTACAATGCTTTTAATTCCGAACTGAGGTTATAATTATGTCTTTATTTTGAGCTATAATTATTTTGTTTTGTTCTATAGCGTTTTTTAGCTCATCAAAAGATACTCTTTGGGCTGATTCAACCCATAAGTCTCCTTCACCAATTTTATATGCATCATTAATAAGTTTTTGCAGATCATTAATCTGGTCAGTAGATAATTTATTAATCTCGGCAAAACTAATTTTAAGTTTATCCATAATCTTATGCTCTAGTTAAGTGATGATATTCGGTTAGTTTTACTAATCTCTTTTTTTTATTTCTAAATTAAGTTTTTCTAGTTCGTCTATAGCGTTACCAAATGCTTTAATCATATTACGACCTTTAAATATTTTATTAGCTAATTTTTATTATTACATAATACAAAGGTGTAAATATATCTATTTGGGCCTATAAGTAGTTATTTTATGATTGAAAATATATAGATAAATTAGAGTTGACTGATAGTTTAAAGTATGAAGTTTTAAAATGGTGTAATCTAGAGTCGCTATAAAATATTAGTCAATTTTTAATACCGCTTGTTAAAAAATGATTTATAAGTTTATTCATAATAGATGTTATATTTGACATCTAAGTTTTAGGTAGTTTATCTAAGCTTTATATTTTTTTGTGAATAAGTATTAAGTGTTTGTGCTTAGAAAAATAAAAGGGTGTAATTATGAAAAAGATATTAAAATCATTATTTTTAGGTAGTATAACATTTAGCTCTATGTATGCTGCAGGCAATACATTAAATGTTGATGATTTAAACTGTTTAAGAGTAGAGAAAAAGTTTAGTCAAAAATATAAGAATATTTGCTTACCGTCAACGAAACCAGAGAATTGTTCAGCACAAAGTTATCAAAAACTACAATCTAGTATTAAAGCATGTGACTTTAAAGTTATAGGATCGTTAAGAGACGCTCTTTAAAATTTTATTGATCTCTTAAATCAAAATAATGAACTAGCAATGGAGTTATTATGAAAAAAATATTAATTTTTCTATCAGTAATGATGACTACTTTAGTATATTCAGCTGAGCTATCCTCAAATAATGAGTCAGAGCCTAAAGTGCCTCATGTGTTTCATGGGGTTTAATGCATTAGATACTTTAGTCAGTTTAAATATATAAGCCTTGTATATTAATCCCTAGAATGTAAAATTTAAAAATATTAAATATTTATAAATATTTTTCATGCAAGAATCCTTAAAACTTAGTGAGTTTTTAGAACTTATTAAAAGTACGATAGAAATGAGCTTTAGTTATGAAGGTTTCTGGATTGTCGCAGAGCTTTCAGAATGGAGAAAATCAGGTCGACATTATTATGGTGAGCTAATAGAGCATGATGGTGTTAGTAAGTATCCTATAGCTAAGATTAGATGTAATTGTTGGGCAAATAAGGTTGACTATATTCTAAGAAAATTTAACTCTTCAACTAATGAGCAGCTAAAATCAGATATGAAAGTTTTGCTAAAAGTATCTGTTAATTATCATATTAGTTTTGGGCTTAGTTTAAATATAATCGATATTGATCCAGCTTTCACATTAGGAGACAGACAAGCTCGCAAGTTAGAAATTTTGCAAGACTTAGCTAAAAAAGGTATCTTAGAAAAAAATAAAAATCTTGATTTGCCTAAAGAATTTACAAATATTGCAGTAATTACAAGTCTAACAGCTGCAGGTAAGGGAGATTTTTTTGAGGAAGCCGATAAGCTACAATCTTTAGGGTTATGTAGTTTTGAAATTTTTGAAGCAAAAATGCAAGGTAAAGAATGTGCAGTGAGTGTCACAAATGCTTTTAGTAGAATTATGCAAAAAGCTAATAAATATGATGCTATTGTACTTATTCGTGGCGGAGGCTCTCAAGCTGATTTAGACTGGTTTAATAATATTCTACCGGCTGAGAGTATTTGTAATAGTGCTTTACCTGTGATGGTGGGTATAGGGCATGAGCGTGATAGTACAGTTTTAGATGATATATGTACAAAGCATTTTGATACGCCTTCAAAGGTAATAAATTTTATAACAAATACTATAATTGAGAATGCTAAAACGGCCAAATATGATTATGATTCAATAATTAAAATAGTTAAAAGCTTGGCTAAACAAAATCAAAATCAATTAGAAAGAGTATATAGTGATTTTAAAGTCAAGTTGGAGCACTATTTATATCAAATTGGCCAGAGTTTAGAGTATAACTATAAAAGTGTTTTATCAGTATCAAAAGGGTTGGTAAAGCTATATGGTCAAACTGTTGAATCGCAATATAGTAATATAGCTCATAACACGCAAAACTTAGTAAAATACTACAACCATTCTGTTGATGAATATTATAAGCAGTCAATTAGTATCTCAAGAGGCATCACGAAGTATTATAGTCAAACAAGTGAATATTTATATAAACAGATTCTTTCTGTATCTATTGAGCCGACATTAAAAAGAGGCTTTAGTGTGACAGTATCCCAAGATGGTAAATATATTACTAGTCATAAGCAAGCGCAAAAATGTTCAGTTTTAGATATTGTCTATGTAGATGGAAAAATTCAAGTAGAGGTAAAAAATAATGGCAACACAAAGTAAAAAATTTGCAAAAAACTATGAGATTTTAGAGCAAATAAATGAAAAGCTTCAGGACAATCAGGACAATCCTGCGTTGTTAGATGAGTTAGCTCCTATGTTAGAACAAGCATCTAAAAGCTACAAGCTTTGCAAAGAACGAATTGATGCAGCACAAAAGTTTATAGATGAGTTTGATAAAAGTAATTAAAAAACCATGCCAGGCATTTGCCAGATACCTGCAGTTCTAAGAGTATCTTTTATAATTAGGATTTTCTCTTGTTTATTAGCAGGCTTGTTAATATCATAATTGGTTTTAGCAGCAATATTTGTTAGCTTAAATGGTAGATGCGTATTTTGTAATTCTTGTTGGAATATTGAGCTTGCTCTACGAATATGAGAGTCAGAGCTTATAAGAAGGATAGTTTTAATAGGTCTATTTAATTTCTTAATAATATCTATAGTATTTATAGCATTTGTAACTGTACTAGTAGATTGATCCTCTTGAATGATTTGATCCGCTGGAACTTTATGTTGGATTAGCCACTGCTTCATTTTATATGATTCTGTAACACCTTGGTGAGCAACACCACCAGACACTATGAGTATAGCATTTTGATACTTCTTATGAGCAGCTAAAGTTAACTTTAATCTATCAATCAAGATATTACTCATTGAACCATCATCATTTAGAGAGTAACCAAGAGTAACTATTGCTAATGAGTTCTGCTCAAGATTTCCTAATTGATCAAAAGAAGTATTAATTTTTAGGTTAAAATTTGATTTAGCAGTTTTTATAGCTTGTATATAGTGAGGCATTTTTTGCCAGCTAGACTTCTCTAGTACAAACATATTTTCATTAAAACTACTAGGGTTCCAGACTAAAGAATATGCTGTTAGTAGGACTTGTAATATAGGGTTATTAGATTTGATATTACCGATTGACTCAAGAGTTGCTTTTGCATTATCTAATTGATTATTAGAAATCTCTAATAATGCTAGAGATATAGCTAGTTGGGTTTGCACATAGCTATTTTTAGGAGCTTTCATAAGAGCTTTTTTAAGATCTTGTATAGCTCCAGATTGATTTCCTCGCTTAGTTGTTGCACCACTATGCTTATCACTTTTAGAAACTGATAAATTATACTGTATATCAGTTACGGCACTTTGTTGGTGATCTAAAATATCTAAATTAAATGCAGAAGGTGATGTATTTGTTGCAAATACAGAAATAGGTATTATTAAAAGAATACAAGCTATAACTTTATTAAATTTCATAGTAATTAATAATTAAATAAATATAAGATAGTATAAGTATAGCAGGTTTTTAATGGATAAATGTTTAAAAAACCATACCTGGCATTTGCCAAATTCCAGCCATTCTAAGGGTATCTTTTATAATACTTGCTCTTTCATCTTCAGATATAGGCATCATAATATTATAACCTTTTACTCCAGAGACAACATTGTGGAAATCAAAGTTTGATTTAGTATTTAAGTTTTCTTGTTCAAATATTGAATTAGTTCTTCTAATATCAGAAGCGGATGTGACTAGGATAATATCTTTAACTTTAGGTTTTAGACTTTCTAGTATTTTAAAGCTATCAATAGCGCCCCATACTGTACTACTTGATTGATCCTCTTGGATTATACTACTACTTGGCACTCCATTTTTAATAAGCCATTGTCTCATTCGATAAGATTCTGTAACACCTAGTTTAGGTCTGCCTCCAGCTACTATGATTTTAGCATTTGGATATCTTTGGTGGACTTCTAAACCTTTTTGTAACCTTTTTATCAATATATCATTCATTGTACCATCAGGATTAAGGTTATAACCGTTAATAATAATGACTGTAGGGGAGTTATTTTCAATTTGGATCTGATTTGCATTAGTGTTAATCTGCAAATAAAAACTATTTTTAATGATTTTGAATGTTTTTATAAAGTCATCAGTTTTTGACCATTTTAATTTTTTTAAACTTTGTAGAGATAAGTTGTAGTTTTTTAATTTTAGTAGGTCTAAATATGCTATTGCGTATATGTGTACAACAGGTTCATTAGGGAAATCTTGTGAAAGCTGTACAATAGTTTGATCTGCTGTTTTATAGTCATGTAGATCCAGCTCTAGAGAAAATAAAGATAATCTTATTTGAAGTGATTCTGTAGATTTTTCTGAAGTATCTTTAAGGGCTTTATTAAGATAGTTTATAGCACTATATATGTTTTGTTTATTTGCAGCACTATTACTATCATCGCCAGTTTTTGAGACATATTGGATATCTGCTATAGCCTTTTGTTTTAACTCAATTTGCTTTGAACTAGTGGTTGAAGCTATTAGTTTGCTGGCATCATTCTTATAGAATGGGATATTTGATTTGATGTAAGATATTATACTATTTTCGTCAGCAAAAAGAGGGCTTATTGCAATAAAGAATAATATGTTTGTCGCTAGTACTTTTTTTATTAATTTTGTCATATTTTCTTAAATAAATTATACAAAGAAGAAAATAATCTTTAGTTTCTTTGCAAATTAGCATTGTATTTAATAATATATCATAAATTTAGCTAAAACTTATTGGAAATGAAAAAAGAAATATCTATAAAGAATATATTATTTGCAGGGCTTGCGACAAGTGTGGAGTACTTTGACTTTGCATTATTTGCTTATGTTACGATATATATATCAGCGACTTTCTTCCCTGATAATAATGCAACTGTTGCAACAATTAAAACATTTGGTATGTTTGCAGCAGGATATCTAATGAGACCTATTGGCGGTGTTTTCTTTGGAAATCTAGGCGACAAGATTGGACGTAAGAAGATACTTATTATAACTGTGACACTGATGGCAATCTCTGCTGCTATGATTGCATTTACTCCAGGATATAGCAGTATTGGTATCACATCAGTAGTTTTGATAATCTTTGCACGTATGATTCAAGGGTTCTCAATTGGTGGTGAGTATAATGGTGTATTAGCAATACTAAGTGAACAGGCTCCTGATAATAAAAGAGGTTTGATCACGGCATTTGGGACATTCTTCTCAGGTTTTGGTGTCTTTTTCGGTACAGTTATAGTATTTGTATTTTCTGAGATACTAACAAAACAGCAGATGCATGCTTATGGTTGGAGATTATGTTTTGTTATAGGCATGGTTTTGGCAATTATAGTATTAGTAATGCAGTTTTTACAAAGCGAGTCTCCAGAGTATATTAAGGCTAAAGAGGATGGCGCATTAGATGATGCTCCGGTTGTTTCAGCAATCAAAGAATATCCTTATCAGATATTAATAGTGTTTGCGTTAGCTGGTTACTTAGGAATCGTATACTATATGGTTGCAGCATTTATTCCATCTATTTTAGAGGGAACTCTGCATTACTCTACAAAAACAGCAATGTTTGTAACAATGATTGCATCTATATGTTATTTTGCAACAGCACCATTCTGGGGAGCAGTTTCGGATAAAGTAGGGCGTAAAAAAGTACTTTTAGTATCATGTGTAGGTATTGGGGTATTGGTATATCCAAGCTTATTTGTGATAAATAGTATGGGCTCAGCATTATTATCATGTATTGTAATGTCTATTTTGATGTTACTTATATCAGCTGCTACAGCTACATTTGTGGTAACAATTAATGAGTTATTCCCGACACACTTGAGATTTAGTGGTGTAGGTACTGGTTATAATATTAGTAATGCTTTGCTAGGTGGCACAGTGCCGTTAGTTTCGAGTATATTGATAGTTTATTTTGGTAAAATGGCTCCAGGTATTTATGCTGTTATAGCTTCTATTATAATTGTTATAATCATAGCTAAAATGCCTGAAACTAGAGGCATAAAATTAGAAGAATAATCTATTAAAATATAATCTCTAAATAAACTTTTCTCTTTTTTGAAAGAGTTTTATTATCTTATGGCTTAAGTCATAAAAATATAAGACTTACTGATTAAATATTTAAAATTAAATTTTACGGTGAAGTCGTAAAAGACATATTTCTTTAAGCTATAAATTTACCTGTTAAATTTTTTTTAAGAAATTTAGATATTTTAATTTGTAATCGCTGTTATTCTGTACTAACATGTTAATACACTAGCACAGAGTATTAGCTAAAAATAAATGTCTGAAATAAAAAATAATGAAGATAATCTCAAGAATCTTTATGAAATTTTCACAAGCTTCGAATCTATAGATGAAGCAAAGCTTTTCTTAGAAGATTTGTGTACACCCGTAGATTTGATAGCAATGGCTGCTCGTTGGAGAGTTGTCAAAGAGTTAAAAAAAGATAAATCATATCGCCAGATTCATGCTGAGACAGGGGTTAGTCTTACAACTATTAGTAGAGTTGCAAGATGTCTTACTTACGGAACAAATGGTTACAACACTGTCTATAACAAAATCAAAAAAGAGAATTAAGATGAGAAAAAGATTAAGAGTTGCTATACAAAAGAAAGGTAGATTATATGACAACTCAATGGAGCTGTTTAATAAAATAGGTGTCAAAGTAGAGTTCTCAAGTAAAAGTAATTTATTATGTCATTCAATAAATGCTCCGATTGATTTTCTTTTTGTAAGAGATGATGATATTCCAACTTTGGTGAATGGTAATGTTTGTGATTTTGGGATAGTCGGTGAAAATGTTTTAGAAGAGTATTTACTAAGCATAAAAGATACCAATAAAAAAAATGATATTATTAAAACTAAAAAACTAGGCTTTGGTAAATGTAGATTATCTATAGCTGTACCAAATAATGCCAGTGAAGATTTAAATGATTTAAAAAATACTCGCATAGCAACCTCATATCCTTATTTAGTACAAGAGTTCTCAGATAAGAATGATTTAAATCTTGATCCATTATCTATTTCTGGATCAGTTGAGATCGCACCAAACTTACAAATGGCAAGTTCAATATGTGATTTGGTTTCTACTGGTAGGACATTAGAAGAGAATAATCTTAAAGAGATTCATACCATAATGAAAAGCCAAGCCATTTTAATTCGCTCAAATGAGAGTTTTGGTGATGAACTAGAAGAGTATTATCAGTTACTACTTAGACGAATTGAAGGTGTAAAGCATGCCCAAGAACGTAAGTACATTATGTTTCATATTGATAAAGATGCTGTTGATACAATCTCTCATATTTTACCAGGCCATGAAGGTCAAACTATTATGCCTTTATATGGTGATAATAAAGTCGCGATACATTTAGTTACTAAAGAAGGTGTATTTTGGGGAACTTTAGAAAAGTTAAAAGAAGCTGGTGCTAGCTCAATACTAGTTTTACCAATTGAGAAAATGTTGGAGTAAGTAAATTACGATGATTGACGTATATAATTGGCAAGAGCTTAGTATGGCTAAGCAAGTAGAGCTTTTATCTCGACCAGTATCAGCGAATAAAGCTAGCTTAGTTGCAGGTGTTAGAGGTATTTTAAGTGAAGTTCAACAAAATGGTGATAAAGCTCTTTTTGAGTTTACCTCTAAGTTTGATGGAGTTGATTTAGGTAATATTGAAGTCTCAGCAGATGAGATTAAAAAAGCTTACTCACTAGTCTCACAAGATGATATTAACTTAGTTAAAAGCTCTATAGCTCGTATATCTAATTATCATGAGGTAATGAAACCAAAAACAACTGTTTGTGATACTAATGATGGTGTGGTTTGTAAAAAAGTTTATAAACCTATCGAAAAAGTTGGTTTGTATGTGCCTGGTGGTTCAGCTCCTTTAGTTTCTACATTGATAATGTTAGCAACTCCAGCACAAATTGCAGGTTGTAAGGAGGTTTATGTAGCTACTCCTTGTGATAAAAATGGTAATGTTCATCCATTAATTTTAATAGCTGCCGATATTTGTAAGGTTTCAAAGATTTATAAACTAGGTGGAGCTCAAGCAATAGCTGCTTTAGCTTATGGTACAGAGACAGTAGCTAAAGTTAATAAAATCTATGGCCCAGGAAATTCTTGGGTTACAGAAGCAAAACAGCAGGTATCTAATGATAGTCAAGGAGCAGCTATTGATTTACCAGCAGGGCCTTCAGAAGTGTTAGTAATAGCTGATGAAGTGGCCGATCCTAGATTTGTTGCTGCAGATCTACTAGCTCAGGCTGAGCATGGAACAGACTCACAAGCACTACTAATCACAACTAGTCAGACTGTAGCTGATAAGGTTAGAGATGAAGTTTCTAAGCAGACTAGTACAGCCCAAAGAAAAGCTATCATTGAAAAATCTTTAGAAAATAGTGCAATTATTGTTGTAGATAATCTTAGACAAGCAATCAGTATAGCTAATGAATATGCTTCTGAGCATCTTATTTTAAATATTGAAAATGCAGATAATTATATTGATAGTATCGAAAATGCTGGAGCTGTATTTGTAGGTCCTTGGGCAGCAGAGGCATTAGGGGATTATATTACAGGGTCAAATCATGTGTTACCTACTTATGGTTATGCCAAAGCTTATAGTGGTTTAGCAACTATAGACTTTATGAAAGCAATAAGCATTCAAAATGTCTCAAAACAAGGGATGAAAAATATAGGTGAGATGGCGATGAGACTAGCTGACATAGAAGGTCTAAAAGCTCATGAAATGGCTGTAAAAATTCGTTTGGAGAGCTTATAAGATATGCAAGAGATAGAAAAATTAATTCGTAAAGATTTACAAAGGTTTAGTGCTTATTCATCAGCTAGATCTCTAAAAGTTCAAGGGAGCATATGGCTTAATGCGAATGAATCTCCTTATAATGATGAGAATCTATTTAATCGTTACCCTTCACAACAACCTCAGCAATTAGTTCAGCGTTTAGCAGCTATTTATAAGGTAAAAACTAATAATTTGCTAGTTACTCGAGGTAGTGATGAAGGAATTGATCTGTTATTTAGACTATATTGCGAGTATCAAAAAGATAGTGTTCTTGCAGTAGAGCCAACATTTGGGATGTATAAAATAGCTGCACAATTACAAGGTGTAGAGTATAAGACCATAAAGCTTGAACAAGAGAATGACTTTAAACTCGATATTGCTAAGCTTTTAGAAAGTATTGCTAATAATTGTAAGTTACTTTTCTTATGTACTCCGAATAACCCAACAGGTAAATCACTATCTCTAGCTGAAATTGAAAAGGTATTAGCAAGCTTGACGGGTAAGTGCATAGTTGTTGTAGATGAGGCATATATAGAATTTAGTAGTGAACAATCAGCAACTACTCTTATCGATAAATATCAGAATCTAGTTGTTCTAAGAACGCTATCAAAATCTTTTGGTATGGCAGGGCTTAGATTAGGAACAATAATTTCTAATGCTAAAATGATTGAATGGTTAAGAAAAATATTAGCACCATATCCAATTCCAAAGACTACTGAAACTACAATATTGAATTTACTTGATGATAAGAACTTAGTTAAGTTAGATACTCAAATTGAAGAAATAAAACAACAAAGACAGCTAGTATTTGAAAAGCTGGAACAGTTAGCGATAGTAAACAAAGTATACTCATCAGATGCGAACTTTTTACTAGTTAGCTTTAATAAAGAAGTGTTTGATGATTTAATCGCAAATAACATAGTTGTGCGTTCTATGGCTCACTTTTTTAATGATGAAAAGATACTAAGAATAAGTATTGGAACGACAGTTGAAAATAAAAAACTAATCGAAGTATTACAAAAATTAAGTAGTGATTATGAAGCAAAATAAATATTTATTTATTGATAGAGATGGTACTTTAATAGTTGAGCCACCTATAGATAAGCAAGTTGATAGTATCGAAAAGTTAGAGTTTTTTGCAGGTGTTTTTGAAGCTCTTAAAAAGTTACAAAAAGCAGGTTTTAAACTTGTTATGGTGTCAAATCAAGATGGCTTAGGCACAGAGTCTTTCCCACAGGAGGATTTTGATGCACCACATGACTTGATGATGAAGATATTTAAATCACAAGGTATTGCGTTTGAAGAAGTTTTAATTTGTCCACATTTTGATCATCAAAACTGTAATTGTCGTAAACCTAAAGTTGGTTTGTTGATGGATTATTTAGTCGAGCAAAAGATCTCTTTAAAAGATAGCTATGTGATTGGTGATAGAGAAACAGATGTACAGTTAGCTAATAATATAAAAGTTAATCCTATTCAATTTGGCGCTGGGAATTATCAATCTTGGGATGATATTACTACAGCAATATTAAATAAGCCTAGAGTAGCTGAAATCAAGCGCGTAACTAATGAGACTGATATTATTGTAAAAGTTAATCTAGATGCTCCAGGAACTAGAGAAATCGATACTGGTCTTGGTTTTTTTGATCATATGCTTGATCAGATTGTAAAACATGCTGGTATAAGTGCAGTAATTAAGGCAAAAGGTGACCTTCATATTGATGATCATCATTGTGTCGAAGATGTAGCCATTACACTTTCACAAGCAATTGCTCAAGCTCTAGGCGATAAATATGGTATTAATCGTTATGGTTTCTTATTACCTATGGATGAGGCTTTAGTTGAGATTGCTCTAGATTTAAGCGGTAGAAATTATTGCTCTTTTGAGGCAAATTTTGATCGAGAAATAGTTGGAGATTTATCAGTAGAGTTGGTGAAGCATTTCTTTGTATCTTTTGCTGAAGGTCTAAAGGCAACGCTACATATCAAAGTAACAGGTGAGAATACTCATCATATGATAGAAGCATGTTTTAAAGGCTTAGGGAAAGTGCTTAAACAAGCAATTACTAAAGATGGTATAGATGAGATTCCAAGCTCAAAGGGAGTATTATGATAGCGATAATAGATTGTTGTGGGAGTAATTTTGCCTCGATAAAATATGCTTTTGAGAAATTAGGTCGACAAATAGTCCTAACACATGATGCTGAAGTAATTAAAAAGGCAGCTTGCGTGATTTTGCCAGGTGTAGGACATGCTAAATCAGCCATGGATAGTTTAAGAAAAAATAATTTAGATAAGCTTATTGCACAGCTGACACAACCAGTATTAGGAATCTGTTTAGGAATGCAAATTATGTATAGTTTTTCTGAAGAAGGTGATACAGATTGTTTGAATATTTTTCCTGAAAAAGTAAAAGCTTTTAAGAAAACTCAAGGTTTTAGTATTCCTCATATGGGTTGGAATAACTTACAAAATATAGATAAAAGTCACTTTTTATTTAAAGATATTGCGGAAGATGATTATGTATATTTTGTGCATAGTTTTTATGCTGAGCTTAATCAATTTAGCATAGCTACTAATGATTATATAAATGATTTCACTGCGATGGTAAATAAAGATAATTTTTATGGTATTCAATTTCATCCTGAGAAATCTGGTAGGGTTGGTATGAGGATTTTAGAGAATTTTATACAAGGAGCTTTGTAAATGAATATATTTCCTGCGATAGATCTTATAAATGGCAAATGTGTTCGTTTAGAAAAAGGTGATTTTAATAAAACTACTACTTATGAACTTGAGCCAAAAGATGTTGCAAAGTCATATCAACAAGCAGGTGCAGAGTTTATCCATGTCGTAGATTTAGATGGTGCTAAGAAAGGCCAAACTTGTCAATTTGAAACTATCCAGCAGATTAGAGAGAACTGTAATATGACTCTACAGGTTGGTGGAGGTGTCAAAGATTTTGAGACTATTGAAAAGCTTCTAGAGATTGGGGTTGATAGGGTAGTTGTTGGTAGTTTAGCTGTCAAAGATATTGCATTAACAAAGAAGTTTTTTGAGAAATATGGTGCTGAAAAGATAGTTCTAGCTTTAGATGTATTTATCAAAGAAGGAGTACCCTATATAGCAACACATGGTTGGCAAGAATCTAGCACAACAACTTTAGATGAAATACTACAGATTTATCTTGGTGATGGTCTTGAGTATGTCCTATGTACTGATATTTCTCGAGATGGCATGCTGCAAGGTCCAAATTTTGAGCTATATAGAATCTATTCATCTATATATCCAGATATTCAATTTATGGCTTCTGGTGGAGTAGGTAGCTTAGAAGATTTAGAGGTTCTAAAAGAGCAGAATACTTATGGTGTCATCATTGGTAAAGCGTTATATGAAAATAAATTTACACTTCAAGAGGCTTTAGAATGTTAACAAAAAGAATAATTCCATGTCTTGATGTCAAAGATGGGGTAGTTGTTAAAGGTGTAAAATTTAGAAATCATAGAATCATTGGCGATATTATTGAGCTGGCGCAGAAATACTCAGATGCAGGAGCTGATGAGCTAGTATTTTATGACATTGGAGCTAGTCCTGATAATAAGCTACTTTCTATCAAGTGGATACAAGAAATAGCCAAAAAGATAAATATCCCATTTTGTGTAGCTGGAGGTATCAAGTCAGTAGAAAATGCTCGAGCTATACTAAATGAAGGTGCAGATAAAATATCTGTCAACTCAGCAGCGCTTGCTAGACCTGATTTGATAGATGAATTAGTTTATGAGTTTGGTACTCAGTGTGTAGTGGTTGGTGTAGATAGTAAATTTATCGATGGTGAATTTAAGGTATGCCAGTATACAGGTAGTGCTGATAAGACTGTACAGACATTATTAGATCCAGTTAGCTGGGCAAAAGAAGTTGAGTCTCGTGGTGCTGGTGAGATAGTTCTTAATTGTATGAATCATGATGGTGTCAAGGGTGGTTATGATCTAGAACATCTTAGAGAAGTTCAATCAAATGTTTCAATACCTGTTATTGCCTCTGGTGGAGCTGGCGAGATTCAGCATTTTATTGATGTATTTAAGCATACGGATATTGATGGAGCTTTGGCAGCTAGTGTATTTCATGATGATATTATTGCTATACCTGAGTTAAAACAAGAGCTTTTTAAAAACAATATACCGACAAGAATAGTAAAATAGGATACAAAATGGATAACAAAATTATAGAGTTTATAGCTTGGCAAAAAATGGATAATTTAGTTCCAGCTATTATTCAATCAGCAAATGATAATAGTGTCTTAATGCTAGGCTATATGAGTAAAGAGTCTTTAGAAAAGACTTTAGAAATCGGCAAAGTTACTTTCTATAGCCGTAGTAAGAAGCGTCTATGGACTAAAGGTGAAGAAAGCGGTAATTTTCTTGAGTTAAAAGATATAGCAGTTGATTGTGATAATGATTCTATACTTATAAAAGCTATACCATACGGTCCAACTTGTCATACTGGTAGTAAATCATGCTTTACAAAAAATGAAGAAAATAGCTCTTTGTATATAATAGACAAATTAGAAAAACTAATAGCTGAGAGAAAAGATTATTTACCTGAGAATAGTTATTTAACTAGTTTATTTAAAGAAGGCTTACCAAGAATCGCTCAAAAGGTTGGCGAAGAAGGTGTAGAAGTTGTAATTGCTGCAATGAAGCTGGATTCTGATAATGAGCTAATTTCTGAGACAGCAGACTTATTATTTCATCTATTAGTATTGCTTAGAGAGAAAGAAGTTTCGTTAGAGCAAGTTTGTCAAAAGTTGGTTTCTAGGAATACTGCAAAATAATAATCTCTTCGCCAAAACTAATTATTTCCATTTAGCCATAGCAGTTGAATTAGTTTATATATAGTGTAAAACTAGTCTTTAAGAATTTAGAATAAGTAACGATAGATAAGCCGAGTAGTAAGGGATTTATATAGGTTATGGATATAAACAAAATTTTAGAAGACAGTAATATTTCTAGTGTTTGTTTAAAACAAGCTAATATTAGTGAAAAAGAATTATCAGAAATTATATGCGATTATTTAAGTAGAATTGATGATTTTAAAAGTACTGCAAGTTATTTAGCAAATACTCTACAACAATGCGATAATGTTCACTCTGTTAGATGGCGTGTAAAAGATGCATCACACCTCTTAAAAAAGATAGTAAGAAAGAAAAAAGAGGGAAATAAAAAATATGCAAATATATCTGTAAAAAATTATCTAAAAATAATTACAGATTTAATAGGAATTAGAGCATTACATTTATTCAAAAATGAATGGGAATATATCTATGATTATATTAATCAGAAATATGAAACTCATGAAAAGATAGTTTATATAAGAAAGGGTGATAATGAAGTAGCTGAACCTAAAGATTGTGAGGTGAAAGAACATCCTATTGGCTATCGCTCAACTCATTATGTAATTAAAGCGAAGCCTCTCAAGGAAGAAATATTTTGTGAAATACAAGTAAGAACAATATTTGAAGAGGGCTGGAGTGAGATCGATCATAGAGTAAGATATCCTGATTTCTCAGATGATAAATCAATACTGCATTTCTTAACGGTTTTTAACAGGTTTGCTGGTAGTGCTGATGAGATGGCTAGTTTTCTTAATAACCTTGTATCGACTTTAAAAGAGGAAAGGATTAAACAAAAAGCTATAAACAATAGCAATGAGACAAAGATAAATAACTTAAATTATGAGATTGAGCATCTAAAAATGCAGCTTGAAGAAATGAGCTCTGATAAGAAAGCATCTTCAGGTAAAGAGGTTGCTAATCAAAACTTTGATAATTTATTTTCTAGGATTACAAATATTCAAAATTCTATAAAAACATTAAATAGTAATGATGTATCAAAGACAATTAATGAGCTAGGTTTACCTGTTATAAATGCTGACATTTTGGCAAGTGCACTAGAAAATACTGATGTTTTATATAATGCATCTAAGATACTTGAAGAGTTGTGTCCAGAGATAAATATGGATGAAGTTGTAAAGAGTATTGAATCTACTAATACAAATGATCAAAATGAAGATAAGAGTTAATTTTTGGCTTATTAGTATTTTAGAGCTAATTGAAAAAAATGGTGCCTATTTTAGAATTTTTTACCATTATTTAGCATAAAGAAATCCACTACTTTGAGT
>NZ_JBGCTX010000054.1:0-15841 GCF_041102755.1 Francisella sp. 19X1-34 | reverse complement strand
CTGTCTTTCAACTTTTAAATAACAACGGTTTAGCTATTTTCAATCTAATTTATATTTTTTGTGCACAGAACCTATATTAATTAAATGTTAAAGGCTGTAAACAGGCTAGAATATAAGATTTAATACTTATATATTAGTTTATATTTAGAAATATAAGGATATTTAATGGCTAAAAAATTCAGTGTTCTAACCAATAGTAAAGAGGTTAAAGAATTGGAAGATTTGATTAACAAATACTATAAGCCAAGTGAGTATAATTGCATGATTGAATCTCATCTGTCAGATGTGTTACATCGAGTTAGTAGAAATTGTGTAAGAGATAGAATAAAAGAGCTTTGGCACGAACTAAATAATACTGTAGGTCATGAAATAGGTTTGATATACAATACTATCCAGAATGAAAATACAACTCTTAGGTTAAATACTTCTATAATAGCTAATATTGCTGCAAATGATAAAAATTCAGATATAGTTAAGTCGCTTCAAAAAAATACAGATATTATAATTAAATTTAGACAAGTTGATACAACAAATGATGACTCAGTTTAATAATTGAGTAGCTCTTTATTCTATTTATAATCTTTGAATAAAATTTTGATAAAGATCAGGTTCTGTAAAATAAACTATCTAATAAAATATAATGCTGTATAGTATGTTTTTTTACAGCAAATAAGTCATTATAATAGGACAAATTTATTTAAAATGTATAGGTTATGAGTAACTTAGAAAAGGATAGCTTTATTAAGCAATTCCATGATCTTGTTGATAATGGAGAGTCTGTGTCCACAGCAGTTAAGGTAATTAAATCACAAACAAGAGATTTCTTTATATTAAAATATGTAAATGCTTATCAAGTAGCTAAAGAGTCACTTAATTATTCAAAGAAAATTTTCCTATAACTTTTTTCTATAAATATTTTTTCACTTTCTGATAAAGATAATAATGTTCATATAAATATACCACTATTGAGTGAAGTGTTTATAATAAATATACCTTTTTGATATACTTTTAATATATCAAGGAATTTTAGGGGAGTGCATTATGAATCTAAAGAAAGAAGCCGAAAGAATATACTCTATGGATATTTCAATAAAAGAAAAAATTAAATTATTAGAGCAAAATGCTGCAGATTGTTATGAAGAAATGGCAGCAGTTGAACAAAATATGCATCCAGAAATATCACATGAGGCTGATGAAGGGCTAAGAAAAACAAATGATTATTTAGAGCAATTAAAGAAAAAGCTTTAAAATTAATTGAAGTTTTTTACTAAAAAATCTAAAAGATTCTTAGTAAGCTCTTGTATTGCACCACTTTTAGGTTGGGCTATAGATTTATGAAGAAAGTAAAAACTTTAATATATAAGAAAATTAGTAATTTTTTATTATTTAATATTAGTAAGCCTAGAGTATCACCTCTATCTGACTATAGTAGACTAGTCAGACGTCTAGAGGTATGTGATGTAATTCTTGTAGAAGGTAGAAGTCGTGCAGCTAGAGCTATTAGTGTAATTACACGAAGTATTTGGACCCACTCAGCACTATATATAGGCAGGCTTGAAGAGTTAGCAGAAGATATTCAAGAGTTAATCTTAAAACATAATCCCAAGTTAGAACCTGGACCACTTATTATAGAAAGTAATATTGGGGAGGGCGTTGTTATAAAGAACTTAGATGTTTATGTATCAGATCACTTGCGAATTTGTAGACCGAGAAATATTTCTAAAATCCAAAAAAATATAATTATTAACTATGTCCTTTCTCAATTAGGTTTACCCTATGATAATCAACAGGTATTTGATTTAGCTAGATTTTTTTGTCCTTGGTGGATTTTACCAAGAAAGTGGCATTCTAGCTTATTTAATCATAATGCACAAAACCCAACAAAATTAACTTGTTCTTTACTAATCGCAACGGCATTTATTAAAGCAAAATTTCCTATCTTACCACAGTTAGAGAAAACAACTGATGGCAAATTAAAGGTGCATACTAGAAATCCCAGATTATTTGTTCCTTCTGACTTTGATTATTCACCTTTTTTTGAAATTATAAAATATCCTATTACTGAATTAGATAGTTTTAAAGGGGTGTTATACTAGGCCAACAATAGATAAAATTTGAATAATTGTTATTTATATTAAACTAAAGACCTAGGCTTGTTACTAAAGATGAGATTTTCTGATAATGTTCAGCCTGCCACTCTTTTAAAGATTGTTTGGATTCTTTAGTCTGTTTTGCTTTAGTTTTAGCCAGCAAATCTTGAGCATTTTCAGGTTTGATAACAACTATTCCTTCTTCATCTGCAACAATAATATCACCATTATTTATATTTATACCTCCACATTTGATAGGAGTTTTCATTTCTCCAAGTTTTAGCTTTTTCCCTGGTTTTGGTACATTTCCGCGGGCATAGACTGGAAATTTCATTTCTCTAATTTCACCGACATCTCTAATTGCACCATCAATAATAAAGCCTAGAATTCCTCTTTCAGCAGCTGTAGCACAGACATTACCACCTGCAACAGCAAATCGACTATCACCAGCATCAATAACTAAAATAGAACCAGGCGGTGCTTTATAAATTGCAGCATGAACCATTAAATTATCGCCAGCTTCACATTTAACTGTAAAAGCTCTACCAACTAAACGAGGCATGTTTGACCAGAGTGGCTTTATACCTATATCCATAAACGCATCATCAGCTAAGAAATCTGCATAGTTGCAAGTTGAAAAATCCAAAAATTCAGTCAGTTCATTCATAATAGTTCTCCTTTATAATTTCTTAGGAAACATTTATTAGATTGCTATTCTAAGTTTAAGCTATCATCTTATCTATATCTTTACTTTATTTCTTATCTAGCATATTGCTAAACTTAGTATTTTGAGCAAAGAGATATGACTATAGATTAAAGTATAAAATATGCTGTTGCTTCAAATAAATGTATATTTGATAATATTTTATACTTTGAGTATATTTTAGACTGATTTAGTATACTATTTAGAATATGAAGTTTTTATAATTTGTATACTTAAGGTTATATAAGATGAGTAAATTTAAAAGTTATATTCCTATTTTAGTTTTGATATTAGGTTTAATAATATTTTTTGCTTTAGGAGGGCAGAAATATCTATCTTTAGCTGCCATAAAACAACATTATCAAGATTTAATCAATTGGACAAATTCTTATTTTTGGCTTAGCTCATTAGTATTTATTGTTGTGTATATTGTAGTTGTAGCATTTTCAATACCTGGAGCAACTATTATGACTTTGTTAGGAGGGTTTTTATTTGGTTTGTTTCCAGGAGTTATTTGGGTAAATTTAGGAGCAACTATTGGAGCTTGCTTATTATTCTTGGCTGTAAAAACGGCTTTTGGTGAAACATTAAAGGCTAAAGCAAAAGGTAGTATTGAAAAGTTACGCAAAGGTTTTGAAAATGATGCTTTTAATTACTTACTAATATTACGTTTGATACCTTTATTCCCATTTTTTGCAATAAATATAGCTTGTGGAGTCATTGGCATTCGCTTATCAACATTTTTCTGGGCAACTTTATTAGGAATCATACCTGGCTCATTAATTTATACATGGGTTGGTACAGGATTAGGCTTTGTATTACGTCAAGGTAAAGAATTAGATATGAGTATTATTTTTGCACCACAATTTATCTTACCTATAATCGCATTAGCAATATTATCACTTGTACCGGTTATATATAAAAGGATTAAAGGAGCTAAAGCATGAAACAAATAAAGACTGATATTTGTGTGATTGGTGGAGGCTCAGGTGGACTATCTGTCGCTGCTGGAGCTGTACAAATGGGTGCGAAAGTTGTCCTTTGTGAAGGTGGCAGAATGGGGGGAGATTGCTTAAATTATGGCTGTGTACCATCTAAAGCAATGATCGAAGCTTCAAGAATTGTACATAATTGTCATAAAGCTAAAGAGTTTGGAATTGATATTAAAAGCTTCGAAGTAGACTACAAAAAAGTTCAAAGTCATGTTGCTAGCGTGATAGCAAAGATAGAACCTCATGATTCTGTTGAGAGGTTTGAAGCTTTGGGTGTAAATGTTATACAAGATTATGCTCATATTATAAATAAGAAAACTGTCCAAGCTGGCGATATACAGATCAAAGCAAAATATATAGTTCTAGCGACTGGCTCACGAGCAAAAGTATTTCCCATAGAAGGGCTAGCAGATATTGATTATCTGACAAATGAGACAATTTTTAGTTTAGATAAACAGCCCGAGCATTTACTTGTGATGGGAGGTGGGCCGATTGGGGTTGAGTTAGCTCAAGCTCATGCACTGCTAGGCTCAAAGATAACACTCCTTGAGGCAGAGTCAACTATATTAGGCCCTGTTGATAACGATTGTAGACAAATATTATTAGATGAGTTTAAAAAGCTTGGTATAAATGTAGTTACTAATGCTAAAGTTACAAAAGTATCAAAACAAAATACTCAGATACAGTTAGAAACTGATAATGGCAATTATAGTGGTTCTCATCTATTAGTAGCTACTGGAAGACAACCTAATATAGAAAAGCTTAATTTAGATAAGGTTGGCATTAAACACTCTGCCAAAGGTGTGGATGTTGATACAAGATTACGGACTAATTATAAAAATATATATGCAATTGGTGATTTGGCAAGTCAGTATCAGTTTACTCATACTGCTGGATATCATGCTGGAATTGTTATTCAAAATATTTTATTTAAATTGCCTGCAAAAGTTAACTATTCAAGTTTTCCATGGGCTGTATATACAACTCCAGAGATAGCTCATACTGGTATATCTATTAAGCAAGCTGAGAAAGAAGGTGCAACAATATTAACACTACCATATGAAAGTAATGATAGAGCTCAGGCAAATCTTTCAACACATGGTTTACTTAAGGTAGCTGTTAATAAAAAAGGTTATATTTTAGGGGCTAGTGTTGTTGGAGAGCAGGCTGGAGAGCTTATTACTCAATGGACATTAGCTATTAAAAATAAGCTCAAGATTAAGCAAATGGCTTCACATATTGTGCCATATCCAACCCTTAGTGAATTAAATAAACGTATAGCTGGATCATATTTCACACCATCTATTTATAGTGAGAAAGTTAAAAAAATAGTGCGTTTTTTATTAAAGTTTTAGTTAGGAGTAGTATGCTAGAGCAAAGTGTTAGACCGTGGTTTCAAAAGTATTTTATAAATGCTGTAGCAACATCACTGTCAGCTTTAAATATAAAACCAAATACCTTGACTATATTATCTCTTATTACAGGTTTTATAAGTGCAGTGTTTGTTTTATGGATATCATGGTTAGCAGTGATTTTTCTTTTAATGTCAGGTTATCTTGATGTATTAGATGGTAGTGTTGCTAGATTGCAAAAATCTAATTCACCATTAGGCACAATGTTAGATATCTTATGTGATCGTTTTGTTGAGTCTTTTATTATTGTTGCTATTTTTATTTACCAGCCAGAGATTGCTTGGGTTGGATTGATAATGATGATGTCGATAATTGTTTGTATAAGTAGTTTTTTACTTGTTGGAATATTTAGTCAGCAAGAATCATCAAAAAGTTTTTACTATTCGCCAGGTTTAATGGAAAGAGCTGAAACATTTATATTTTTTATTGTGATGATTTTACTACCTTCAACAGTATTGTGGCTAGGTATTTTATTTACTGTTTTAGTATTATGGACAACTTTTTATAGAGTTTATGAATTTTATAAGCAAGCGAAGGTTTAGAATGAAAAAAATAAAAATATCCAAATATTTTCTGTTAGTAATACTGGCTTTGATAGCTACATCTTTGAATGCTGCGCCAAGTGCAAAGTTGTGGGGCTATTGGGATAAGTCAAATCAATCATCACAAGCAAAGATTGATTTTAAATCCTGGCAAGCATTCTTAGACAAGTATGTTGTACAAAAGGGAGATCAAATATTTGTTAACTATAGAGCTGTTTCAAAAGAAGACAGTCAAGATCTTAATAAAATAATAAATACTTATTCTAAGTTAGATATTTTAAAATATAATAAAAATCAACAATTAGCATACTGGATAAATATGTACAATATGCTAACTATCCAAGTTATTTTGCAACACTATCCAGTCAAATCTATAACAGATATAGATAAAGGTTGGTTTGGTTCAAAAGTATGGGATCAAAATGTTGTTAAGATTGATGGTAAAGAATTAACTCTAAATGATATTGAACATCGAATTATTCGTCCCATATGGCATGATCCAAGAGTTCACTCTGCTGTTAATTGTGCTTCTATGAGCTGTCCAAATTTATCTAAAGATGCTTATCAAGGTGATCAAATAAATATGCAACTAAATAAGTCTTTTAGCACATGGATAAATAGCTCTAAAGGCTTTGAGTTAAAAAATAATGATATCTATATATCAAAGATATTTGATTGGTATGGTAGTGATTTTGGCGATCAGACACAAATGCGTCAGTTTATAGCTAAATATCTTACTAGTAAGACTAAAAGAGAAGCAATATTAGATACAAATAATACAATTTATTATCAAAACTATAATTGGAATTTAAATCAGCTAACTACTTATGAAAAATAATAACGTACCAGTATCAAATTATTATACCGCAGGTAAAAAGGTTGGTTTTTTTGCTCTAACAGCAACCTTAGTTATGACTGAGCTAAACACTTCAACTCTTATTGGTTTTTCTAGTCTTGGTTATACTTATGGTTTTTCAGCAATTTCACTTGGCTTAGTATTTTTATTTGGCTTATTCTTTTATGCTGTTACAGTAGCAAAAAAATGGAAAAATTTTGATGCCATAAGTGTCACAGAGTATTTTGGCTATCGTTACAATAGAACTTTTGGAATTTTTGCTGCAATATGTTTATGGGTTGCAATGTTAGGCTTTGGGGCAAATTTTATTCATTCAATAACCGTATGTTTAGAAGTGGTATTTCCAGGATACTCTCAGGCATTAATTACTTTTATAGCGTGTTTATTGATGTTTATTGCAACTATTAATTCAGGGCTTAAGTCAATTATTCAGATTGATAAGATAAGTTTTATTTTATGTCTAGTTTTGTTTATATTTCTAGGGTTTTATTTTTATGGATATAACCAACAGGAGAATATTATTAATGTCAAAAGTCATGCTAATTTACCAATTTCATTTACCTTGTCTTTAGTTATATTAACTTGTTTTACTTATATTTTATCACCATGGTATGGTCAAAAGATTTTCTCTGCAAAATCAGCTAAAGTAGCCTTTTATTCAATGCTTGTTACAGCCGTATTAGTTAGCTTATTTTATGTAATAGCTATTTTTATTACCGCGTGTTTTGCTAAACAGTTAAATATACTAAATCAAGATTTGGCTTTAGCAAGTATTATTGCAAGAAAATTACCGTTAGCTATTCAGATTTACTTTTATATAGTGATATTTTTGATTGCTACAACAACTATTGCTGCTTTATGGAATACTATGGCTTCAGTAATTTTTGCTCATAGTAATCATACAAAAACAACTAATTCAAATAGGGTTTTGGTACTATTTATAGCTATATTAAGCTATCTAATAGCAACATTTTTCATAGATCATATCTTAGATAAAATGCTACTTTTTAATATACCTATAGCAGCATTATCTTTTAGTCTAATATATGGTTTCTATGGTAAGAGTAAAAACCTTATAGGAGCAGTATTAAGTACTATAGTTGGGATAGTTGTTGCAGTGATATTGTATTTGAGTTTTGATCAGACAATGTTTGTCTTTTATTGGGCTTTTGTATGTATACCTATTATTTTCATAGTTGGTTTTTTATCAATATTTATAGAAAAAATACTAAAACATTTTTTTATGATGATGCTAAATAGTCATTAAGTTTGAATATGTTTTTAATATATAATTTTAATATCCTATAATTATAAATAAATTTATTACCTGGCTTTGAGGTTAGCATATGAAATATATTGAGCTTTATGATAAAGATGGATTGTCCTATTTTGAAGAGAAAGATTTTAATGTAGTAGATATACATAATCTAGGAGTTTACTCAAAACCATACTTTGTAGATCAAATGCTTCTTAGAGAGTTTAAAGAAGGAGAAACCTTCTATTGGCATAATATATCAAGGAAACACTATATTATTTATCTCTCTGGTAAAGTTGAGGTTAAATCTAGTAGTGGAGAAGTACGCTTATTTCAGCAGGGAGACATCTTATTAGCGAATGATTGTTTTGGCAAAGGTCATTTTACTAGAGTTATAGAAAGTGGTAGTTCTATTATTGTTACAGCTCGCTAATATTTTAGGTTTGTTATTGTGAAGAATAAAAAATCATTTTTGATTAGGTTTATAGTATATAGGTTTAAATACTATACCGTATTTGACGTTCATCCACATTCTGCTTATAAAGCTTTGCATCTTAGCATCATGAATACCTAATACATACATCTTTTTAATCATTTCATTAGTAGGTCTAATATTTGTATCATCAAAAATCTTTTTCATGTATTTTTGGTTTTGTGTTACACCATTTGGTTGATATATATAGTTACTATTTTGTGCAGCTACATAAGGATCTAAAGTGTAATTCATTAGAGCATAAGCTTTATCTAAATCTTTAGCACCCTTAGGAATCATTAACATATCAAACCAAATGTTTGTGCCTTCTTTAGGAATTACATAAGCAAGAGTTACACTGGGGTTGATCTCTTTGGCTCTTTGAACAGAACGAACCACATCACCAGAGTATCCCATAACTAGACATAGATTTCCTGCTGTGAAGTCATTTTGGTATTTGTTACTATCAAAGTATTTAATATAAGGGCGTATATTCTTAATAATATCCAAAGCAGCTTTTTCATATTCAGCTTTACTATTTGTATTTGGATCAACGCCATGATAATAAAAATAGTTACCAAATATTTGCTCAGGCTCATCAAGCAGCGAAACCCCACATTTAGATACCTTCTTTAGATATTTTTTATTAAAAACATATTTCCAACTATTAGGAACAACACCTTTTCCTAGAACTTTATCAATCTCTTGCTTGTTATATGCTAGTCCTGTAGTTCCATAACTATATACAACAGCATATTTGTTACCTGGGTCATTTATCTTAGAGATTTTGTCATAGATAGCTTTATTACGGTACTTTAAGTTTGGTAGCTTAGATTTATCTAATTTTATAAGTGCGTTTGAGGCAATTTCGCTGTTTAAATAAAGAGCACCTTGTTCAATCAGGTCAAAACCAGATGATCCTGTCATAACTTTTGCTCTAGTCATATTATCATCAGATGTATAAATATACTTTACTCTAGTATTGGAAAGCTTTGAAAAGCACGGGATAATATCCGGCGATATATAATCAGCCCAATTTGTGAAGTTTAGAGGAGTTTTCTCTTTTGATGGGATGATAGGGTTTTTAAGTATTTTATTACTGCAAATATAGGAGCTATCATCAGCATAACATGTACCTATAATGCTTAATAGAGTACTAATTACAAAGAGTTTTAGTTTCATAGAAGTAAAGTTAATTAAGGTTGTTATAAAATTACTTTAAGTATATACTAAAGCGCGTTATTTTCTATAAGAAAAGATAAGCAATGGAACAGATCGTAAGTAGTAAAAAATTTGGGCTAATAAGACTGGTAATGATAAATATTATTGCTGTTGATAGTCTTAGAAATATTTCTATAACTGCTCAAGCAGGTTGGATAGTTGTAACTTTTTATATATTAGCAGGTATTTTCTTTTTAATTCCTTGTGCCTTATTAACTGCTGAGATGTCTACTGGATCATCTCAAGAGACAGGTGGTATCTATATATGGGTTAAAAAAGCATTTGGTAAAAGACTAGGTTTTTTAGTTATTTGGTTACAATGGGTATATAACTTAGTATGGTTTCCATCGATATGTGGATTTTTTGCAGGAGTTATAGCATATGTGATAGCTCCTTTTACAGGTCAAGCAGCAAATGAGTTAGTAGCTAATCCTTGGTATATGATCTCAATGAGTTTGGTAATGTTTTGGAGTGCCACAGCTATAAATCTATTTGGTATTAAAACATCAAGTACTGTTAGTACTTTAGGAGCAGTAATAGGTACGCTTCTGCCTATGTTTATGATTATTATAATCGCAATTATATGGTCACTGTCACATAGCTCTGAGATTATAGCACCAAGTATTTCAGATTTTATTCCATCAGGAAATAATATAAGTAGTTGGGCTTTATTTATAACTGTGATGTTTAGTTTATTTGGTCTTGAGATGAGTGCTATACATGCTGCTAATGTTACAAATGCTAAGAAAAACTTTCCAAGAGCACTATTGATATCAGGTTCTGTGATTTTAGGATCACTTATTTTATCGAATATTGCTGTGATACTAGTAAGTAGCCAGTTACAAATTGGAGATGTTGATATTGTGACAGGATTAATGGTTTCTTTTCATTATTTCTTTAGTCAAATCAATATGCCATGGATGACTTATATTATAGCTATTACTTTGATATTTGGTGCTTTTACGACTACTTCAGCTTGGATTATGGGTTTATCACGAGCATTTATGGTTGTGAGTAATGATAATATACTACCACAAGTTTTTGGTAGAACTAATAAAAATGATGCTCCAGATACTATGCTGATTACTCAGGCATTAATATTTACAGTATTTTGTTTTTCATATATTTTTATGCCATCAGTAAATGAAGCTTACTGGTATCTTAGTGATCTAACTGCTCAATTAGCAGTAATAGCATATATATTAATGTTTATAACAGCTATTAAGCTTAAAATTAGTCAACCTTTACAAGAAGGTCAGTATGAAATATTTAAAGGGTCATTTGGTACTATAGTTATGGCAATATTAGGATGTATAGGTTGTGTTGTAGCTATAATTGTAGGCTTTATTCCTATACAGAGCATGGATATGTCTGTGACTAAATTTGATATGTTGTTGATAATTGGTGTGGTTGTTGCTTTGATTATTCCTGTAGTTATTACAATAAAAAAGAATATATAACCTAATATACCGCTCTTTAAAATTTAAATATATTCAAATATTTATTAAAACTGTTAGAATATTAACAGTTTAAATTAGCTTTATTGTTAAATGGTTTTTAAAACTATAAAAAACTGGTATAGAGATAGATATCAAAATAATGAGCCAATAGTATTTATCGGTTTGATGCTATTTTTCTACTTAGTATTAACTTTTCTTGGTAATTATATTGCTCCTATTTTAGCAGCACTTGTTATTGCTTATTTACTTGATACTTTTGTCAATATTTTACATAAGGTAACTAAAATAAATCGGCTGATACTTGTCTATTTTGTTTATATAATCTTTTTGATAGTTCTATTATCTGTGATTTTTGTGTTATTACCGATTATAGTTAATCAGATGATTGATTTTATAAAGCAAGCTTCGCATACTCTTTCGAGTTTAAAAGCAAGTCTAGAGAGTTTATCTAAGCAGTATCCAACATTGTTAACAGCTGAAAGAATTGACTCAATCGTTAATTGGTTTAATACGATTGATTGGAAGAAAATAAGCTCAAATATAGGTTCTTTTATATTACAGAACACAGCTACAACATTACCATTATTGTTTTCAGTGCTTATTTATTTATTTTTAGTGCCTTTAATGGTGTTTTACTTCCTTAAGGATAAAAATAGGATTATAAATTGGTTTAAATCATTTTTACCTGAAGACAATCATGCTTTATTCTTTGTGTGGGAAGACCTAAAACCTAAGCTTGCTGATTATGTCAGAGGTAAAGCAATAGAATTTATTATTGTTTCAATTGTTACATATCTTGGTTTTGCATATTTTAATCTTAACTACTCGATTCTTTTGGCTGTAGGCGTTGGGTTATCTGTGATTATTCCATATGTTGGTATGGTGATGATTACTATACCTGTGGTTATGGTTGGGATATTGCAATATGGGATTAGTATGACTTTAGTTTGGATGCTGACCGTGTTTTTCATTATTCAGGCTTTAGATGGTAATTTATTGGTACCATTGTTATTTTCTGAAGTTTTAAATATGCATCCAGTTGGGGTGGTTTCAGCAATATTAATATTTGGCGGAATGTGGGGCTTATGGGGAGTGTTCTTTGCAATACCTTTAGGTTTACTCTTTATTTCTGGAGTAAATATGTTTAGAAATCATCAAAAGGGTAGAAAAGATCCTGCTAAGATAAATCTATGCTAATTAAACAAAGATCATTTAGTCAAGAAGTTTTAGATCATCTATTTACTAAAGAATACGATAGCTTTTTAGCTAAGCTTGTTGCTGCAAGAGTTAGTGATATAAGTAATATAGATTTGATTCTAAATGGTTCTATGAAAGATCTTTCATCACCATTTTTATTTAAAGATATTGATAAGGCGGTTGATAGGCTTTATACAGCTTTGCAAAATAATGAAGTCATAGGTTTAGAAACAGATCATGACTGTGATGGTCAAACCTCCCATGCTATTTTCCATGAAGCATTAACAAAAGTTTTTGGTTACTCTAAAGATAAAATTCGCTCTTATATTGGTCATAGGATGAAAGAAGGTTATGGCTTATCAGAATCTTTGATTAAGCGTATTTTAACAGATAGTATTCGACCAAGTTTGATAATAACAGCTGATAATGGTTCGACAGATGAACCAAGAATAGCAGTACTTAAGCAAAATGGTATAGACACAATTGTAACAGACCACCATGGTATACCTCCAGAAGGAGCTCCAAAAAGTGCCGTAGCAGTGCTTAATCCAACACAGGATGGTTGTAACTATCCTGATAAAGCAATTGCAGGTTGTATGGTTGCTTGGCTCTTTATGGCAGCTTTAAGAAGAAAATATATACAAAATAATAAAGCAGTATCTAAATCATATGGTTTGAGCAATTTATTAGATTTTGTTGCTATTGGAACCGTTGCAGACTGTGTAAGTATGGCAAACAGTTATAATAACCGTATTGTTATAAAACTAGGAATCCAGCAGTTAAAGGAAAATGATCGCTTATGTTGGGATTTTATAGATAGAGATAAGCTATCTAGTGAATATATAGGTTTTAGTATAGCACCAATTTTAAATAGTGATGGTAGAGTATCTGATGCTTTAGGTTCAGTGAGTTTCTTACTAGAAGAGAATGATGAAAAGATTGAGAAAATCTTCAATAATCTTAAAAATCAGAATAATCAACGTAAGGATATTCAAAAACAAATTACCCAAGAAGCTATAGTTCAAGCTATTGATTTAAATGGTACTAAGAAGTCTTTGTGTATATTACTTGAGAATGGCCATTCAGGTATTCATGGTATCTCAGCTAGCAGAATCAAAGAGATGTTTGGTAAACCTGTGATAATATTTTCGCAAACTCAAAATGATCCAAACTTAATATCAGGCTCAGCACGTAGTATTGATGATATTCATATTAAGCAAGTACTGGATAATATAGCAGGCCTAGACTCTGACTTAATGATTAAGTATGGTGGACATAAAGGTGCTGCGGGACTGACTATAAAGTATCAAGATTTTGCTAAATTTTATGATCTTTTTGAAAAGCAAATTAAGAGTATTGTAGAGAATAATAATATAATACTAGAGCCGTGTATTGAGTATGATTTTGAGCTTGATGTAAATGATTTCAATTTAGATACTTTAACAAAAATAGAATCTCTAGAACCATATGGTAGAGAGTTTGATAAACCTATTTTTTGTAATAACTTTTCTTTGGAACAAGTTCGTTTAGTCGGTAAAGATAAAAACCATGCACAATTAGTTTTACGCTATAAAGATACAACATCTATAAAAGCAATATGGTTTAATGCTACTGATAATGCTGTAGTAGATGAGATAGCTATAGGTGATACTTTACGAGTGTGTTATCAGTTACAAAAAGAAGAGTTTCTTGGACAGGTTAATTTATCGTTGAATATAAAAGTGTTAGAAAAAGCATAGCTTTAAATTAAAAGTAATTATTTGTAATAAATGTTTTAGGCTGAAAACATCTAGTGTTCAGCTGTTTGATCTGGAAATAAAAGTAGATGAAAAATCATAAATATATAGAGCAAAATCTTACTCAGCAGATAGGTGATGTAAATGTAGAGTATTTTGAGATAATAGGCTCAACTAATGATTATCTTTTAGAAAAAGAGTTTACTGCTAAATATCATTTTTGCTATGCAGATATTCAGACAAAAGCTCGAGGTAGAAGAGGGGATAAATGGATATCAGAAAACAAAGATAATATTTATGCAACTCTTGGTTTTCATTGTGATTTTAATATCTCTGAAGATTCTCTCAAGAGTATTAAAATAGCATTAGGAGTTCTACAAGCTATTCAAAAATATATATCTCCAGAACAACAAAAACACCTAAAGATCAAATTACCTAATGATATTTATTTTAAAGATCAGAAGTTAGCAGGCATTTTAATAGAAACCAAAAATATTAAAAAAGATGGCTTTGATATTATCATTGGTGTGGGTATAAATGTGAATATGTTTCACTTAAATGAGAATATTGATCGTGAGTGGACATCATTAGCAATTATAAATAATGAGCAAATAGATTCATCGCAACTAATAGTTAGCTTAGTAGAGCAAATAATAGCTCTATTTGAAATAAGTGACGAGAAAGCTTTGGGTGAACTATCTAAATATGACTATACATTAGATAAGAAAATTACCTTTAATTATGATAATAAACAAACTAAAGGTATTGCTAAAGGGGTATCAAAGGACTTAAAGTTAAATATTTTAGGCAATGATAATAAGTTTCTTGAGTTTGAGTTAGCAAATGTAAGTAAAATTAGAGTAGTAAAATGAGTCTTGAAAACATTCAAAAGCGAGCAAAATACTTAGCCAAAATTCGCGAGTATTTTAAAGAGTTAGATGTTTTAGAAGTAGATACACCACTAGCTTATAATTATGGAGTTACAGATCCATTTATTGATGTTTTTGAGCTAAATACGATAGTAGGTAAAAGATATCTACAGAGTTCACCTGAGTATGCAATGAAAAGATTACTTGCTGCAGGTACTGGTAGTATTTATCAGATATGTAAAGCTTTTCGTGATGAGCCTTGTGGGCAATATCATAATCATGAATTTACAATGATAGAGTGGTATAGAGTAGGTATAGATTATTTTGATTTAATGAAAGAGATACAAACTCTTTTTTTAGCTGTTAAACCTAATTCTCAATTTATTTATTTAAGCTATCAAGAAGCTTTTGAAAGATACTATAGTTTTAATCCTCATACTATCTCTTTAGAGAAACTAGAGAAGATTGTTGAAAAAAACCTAGGTCAAATCCAGGGTCTAGTAAATCCAACTATAGCTGATTGCTTAGATATACTTTTTAGTTATAAAATTGAGAAAAACCTTAATCAAGAAAATACCATATACTTTATATATGATTATACAATTCACCAGTCTGCATTAGCTAGAAAAGTCTTTGATAAAAATAATCAGCAAATTGCTGCAAGATTTGAAGTCTTTTATGGTGGAGTTGAGCTTGCTAATGGATATTATGAGCTTATAGATAAAAAAGAACAGCTAAAGCGTTTTGAAAGTGATTTAGCTGTTCGGAAAGAGCAGGGTAAGTCAACTTTAGATATAGATATAGAACTTCTTGACTGTTTAGAAGATATTCCAGAATGTTCAGGAGTTGCTTTAGGGTTTGATAGGTTATTAATGAGTTTAGAAGGAGTTAAAGATATAAAAAAGCTTTCTATTTTTTAGATGGGGAATTATCAAAAAAATAGATTTCTATATAAATAGCTGGGTCTTTACAGATAATTGTGTAAATTTTAATTAGGTTATATATTTTAAATATAACAATAAGGGATTTACAGAAT